>BNUV01000053.1 GCA_025997615.1 Spirochaetia bacterium | reverse complement strand
CGGATCGTGAATCTCCCCCAAAAAATCGGTCATTTTGATAATGTCGGCTTGCGTTACTTCCATTCCTTCTTCCCCTCCCAGAGAAGAATAGAAGTATATCATGGAATTCTAAATGCTTTTGCCCTGCGCTTATACCCGCCAAATTTCCCGTCCCCTTGAACAAATAGTGGTTTCCCGATAGATTTAAATAAAGAGGCGTTGGTGAATAAGAGTATATTTTTACGCTTGGTATTGTTGTTTTTTATATTTTTGGGAGCGCCGCTTTTAGCCCGCGGAGAGGACGATGACGATTATTCAAAAGGCCCTCTTTACGGCAAAGATATGTATATCCCTTCCCTGGTCCACGGTTCTCTTCCGGCACTACCGGCAAAATCTGGCCGACAGTATGATCTTCAATACCATGTATCGCTTTATTATGTCCAGGATGTAAAATATTTTCTGGATGAAGAATATCCTGAATTGCCGGAAAGCCGGGAGCGCCATTATGAAAAAAACAGTATTGGCATTGATGCCGAAAGCTGTGTTGTCGAAGGCGCGGTAACTTATAATATATTGAATAATATTCAGGCCGGCATCAATTTGCGTTTTATTTCTTTTTATGGGGGGATATTAGACCCGGCTATTGAAGGATTCCACGATTTTTTCGGTTTTGAAAATGGCGGAAGGGAATATTTTTCACAAAATCAGATTTATGTTGATATTCCCTATGGCAACGGTGTTTCATTGTATCTTGACAAAGAATCGGCGGCGTTTGGCGATATTGATTTATGGGGCAAGTGGAGTTTTTTTGAAGATGATATTTTTTCGCTGGCGGCTGTAACAATGCTCAAAATTCCCTCGGGCAGAATTGAAAATCTGAGCGGTTCCGGCTATTTTGATGCCGGTTTTGGTATTTTGTCGGATATAAGGCTGTTCTGGTTCTTAACCCTGTATGCCCAGGCCGGTGCGGTGATACCTGTCAATGATAAAGCAACAATGATGTTTAATGGTTTGGCCGGGGTGGGAATCAACCCATGGAAAATATTTTCAATAAATGTTCAGATGAATTTTAAAACCGGCCATGTAACGGATGCCCCTCCGCAGACAAATATACTGGCGGGGTTTACGGTAAAAAACAAAAATTTCCGCTGGCAATTTTATTTTGAAGAAGATGCATTTACCAATCAGGGCGCCGATATGACTATTAATTTTATGTTTTCCCATACACTTACACTTAATATAAAGTCATAATGTCCGCTGTATTTTAATCTCGTCCAATGTTGAAAAACCGAATTTCCGCATATACAGTTCGATCCCGGTGATGATCTCCGTCATGGTTTCCGGATGGGCAAAGGTGGCGGTGCCCACCTGAACGGCGGCGGCTCCGGCTGCAAAAAATTCCAGCGCATCTTCTGTTGACGCGATACCGCCGAGACCCACCAGGGGAACCTTAATTGTTTCCGCGAGTTCCCAGATCATGCGAAGGGCAATGGGTTTTATTGCCGGCCCCGAAAGGCCCGCGCTCTTGTTATCGAACACAGGTTTTCTTTTATAAATATCAATAGCCATAGCCTTGAAGGTATTCACCAGAGAAAGGGCATCGGCGCCGGCGTTTACACAGGCCTGGGCCACGGCGGAAAGATCCGGTGCATTAGGCGAAAGTTTTACCATCAACGGTTTATTTGCGGCGGCCTTGCGTACGGGCCTGACTATTGAAGCCGCAGCTTCCGGATCAAGGCCAAAGGCCATGCCCCCGGCTTTTACATTGGGACAGGAGATGTTTAATTCGATCATGTCGATGGATGAATCGTTCAAAAGGGCGGCGCCTTCGGCATAATCTTCCGCGGTAGATCCTGAAAGATTGGCGATAACCACGGGGCCGAGCTGCCGCAATGCCGGAAGTTCTTTTTCGATGAATGTTTTTATGCCGGGATTTTCAAGGCCGATGGAATTGAGAAGTCCCGCCGCCGTTTCCCAAAGCCTCGTCCCCCTGTTGCCCTGCCGTGGATTGAGTGTGAGGCCCTTTGTGCAGATGCCGCCAAGGCGGGAAATGTCCAGCAGCCCCTTATATTCTTTTCCGTAACCGAACGTTCCCGATGCGGCGATAACGGGATTTTTGAAACGGATCCCGGCAATAGTTACGTCCGTAGTAACGGCAGTATCATTCATCAAACAAAATCTCCTCTGCGGGGAAAATGGGGCCGTCGGCGCAGCAGCGTTTGTTACCCCTTGTCGTTTTAATTGTACACCCAAGGCAGGCGCCAACGCCGCAGGCCATACGGCGTTCCATGCTGACATAGCAAGGCGTTCCCGTTTTTTTACACCGCTCCGCCACGGCTTTGAGCATAGCTTCGGGACCGCAGGCAAAAATAACTGCATAATTTTTTGTGTCGAGAAAATCCGGTATCCTGCCTTTTAGCCCTTCACTGCCGTCTTCTGTGGCGATGATCAATTTACCGCTGCTGCAGCCGGAAAGCGCCGGGCCCAAAATGCCGCATCGTTCAGCACCATCCCTGAAACTGCCCCTGAAACCGGCGTAAAAGTCAAAGACGGTATCCGGCATTTCTGTCAACAGGGCTTCCAGCGGGGCAAGGCCTATACCGCCGCCTATGAGCGCTATTTTTTTATCATCGCCACTGGCGGGGAAAAAATCGTTCCAGGCATTTCCCCGGGGGCCGATAAGTTCGGCGGCTTCCCCGCTTCGCATCAGTGATAAATCCTCGGTGCCGCGGCCTTTTTTTGCGATAAGAAAATGTACTGCGCCGCCTTTCCAGCCCGCCGCGCTTATGGGCCGTCCCAAAAGCACGGAGCTCCGCCGGGGGCGGATCATATAAAACTGGCCCGCTTTGGGCGGCGGACCGTTCAGCACAAATTCCAGCCTGAAAATTTCATTGTTGACAGCGGTGTTGCTTATCAGTTCCGCTGTCATGATTTTTGAACCGCCGCCCGGATGGCATCCCGCATCTCCAGCGCCGCCTTTCGGGCCGATGAAGCGGCAAAATTATTATCAACTTTTTCCATATCCATACCAGCGGCATCTTTTGTCCAGGCCTTCAGAATTGAGCGGGAGGCGTTTACCACACCGCCGTTTCCTTCGCGCAAAAGCAGAGCAGCATCGTCCGCCGCGCCGCCCTGTGCGCCATAACCGGGGATAAGGAAAAAAAGATCTTTGTACAAACGCCGTATTTCCAAAGCTTCTTCCCGTTCATCGCCGGACTTTGGATCCGCCCCCACAACTGCGCCAAAAATTCCGTAGCCGGATTTTGTTTTATGATCCTCCGCTAGTTTTGCAAGTTTATCCCCCACGGCATGGTAGAGGCGGCGGTCTTTTTTGTTTGTATCATCCTGTACTATATGCAGATATTCAAAATCCCGCATACCCTTATTGCTGGTCCGCAGCAAAACAAAGGCGCCTTTTTCACGGTTTTCCGCCAATGCAAGCCAGGGATCGATGGAATCCATGCCCATGTAAGGCGACAGCGTTACAAAATCTGCCTCAAAGTCGCCGCAAAAATGGGCCCTGGCGTAACGGTCTGCGGTGTCGGCAATATCACTCCGTTTAACATCGGCGATCACCAGCGCCCCCCTTTGGCGTATGTATTTAAGGGTCTGCGCATAGGCGGAAAGGCCCGCCACACCCATTTCCTCGTAATAGGCAATCTGTACTTTGAAACAGGCGGCGGTATCTATCACCGCATCGACAAGGGCTCTGTTGTAGGCCAGCACTGCATCGGCATCGCAGTTGCAGCGGTGGCGTTCGGCAGGGGGAATGTATTCCGCCGCCGTATCAAGGCCCACGCAGACGTGGCCCTTATCTCTGACACTTTCAAAAAGTTTATCCATTGCATAAGCGCTCATAATTTCCTCCATCATCAAAAACGATCCGGCCGTGGTGTAGAGTCATAAGAATTTTACCTTTTAGTTTCCTGCCGGCAAAGGGGGAATTTTCCCCCCTGGATTTAAATATTTCAGGCTTTACTACCCATGGGGCATTTATATCGGCGATAACCAAATCGGCCCGAAAATTTGGCATGACCCTTCCGCGATTTTTTAGCCCTAAAATTTCAGCCGGATTGGCGCTTAAAAGGCCGGATAAAGCCGGTAAATCAATAACATTTGTTTCGACCAGTTCTTTTACACAAACACCAAAGGCGGTTTCCAATCCGGTAAAACCCGGCGCCCCGTTTTTTTTATCAGCATGGGAATGGGGGGCGTGATCGGTGGCGATGGCATCGGCAAATCCGTTTTTTACCGCGGCAATGAGGGCCTGCCGGTCATCTTCGGTGCGGAGCGGAGGATTTACCCGGCCCCAGGAATCGTTCCCCAAACGCCGGGCGTCGGCTTCGGTAGCGGCCAGGTGATGGGGCGTTACCTCGCAGCTTAGTTTCAAGGAGTGTTTTTTACCCACGATAAAATCCATGGCTTTTTTTGTAGACACATGGGCGATGTGTATATGGCAGCCCGCCTCTATCCCCAATGCAATGGCCCGTTCTGTGGCGGCGTTTTCGTCACCGCCAAAATCGCAATGGCATGAAACGGGAATGTTCAATCGTTTGGCTTCCGCCATGGCCGCCAGAAATATTTTTTCGTCGATCACATCTTTACCGTCTTCGGAAATCATCAACGGCGTATATCCATTTAATGCGGCAATGCCGGAAAGCTCTTTTCCTTCCATTCCTTTTGTCAGCGATAATACGGGGTACAGATCGATGAGGCCCAGCGTATCGGAACGCACCTTGAGGGAAGCCGCTTTTTCCATAGTATCAATCACCGGCTTGGTGTTGGCCATGCAGATCACCGTGCCGTAACCGCCGGAAACGGCGGCCAGCGAGGCAGATTCTAATGTTTCTTTTTCGGGAAAACCGGGATCGCGAAAATGCGCGTGGAGATCCACAAAGGCGGGCATAAGTACCTTACCGGAGCCGTCAATAACCATATCGGCATTATGGACAGCGCCGCTGTTTTGTCCGGGCAAAACATCTTTTATCAACCCATCCTCAACGATCACCGTTCCCAAAATATCCGTGGTTTTATCAACAATTCTGAAATTTTCCAGCACAAGCCGGCTCATCTAAAATCCCCGGCGGATTTAATTTCGTCACAGTATTCACAACGGTAGGTCCGGGCCTCGCTGTTTTCCAGATGAAAAATGTGGGGGATGTATTTTTCCGTGGAGGTGATGCACCGGGGATTTTTGCAGATCAGCACATCCAGAACTTTTTCGGGGAGTTTAAGTTTTATCTTTTCGGTGATCTTTTCATTTTCGATAATGTTGACGGTGATATGGGGATCGATCAGGCCCAGAAGGTCAAAGTTGATCGTCAAAATATTGTCAATCTTGATAATGTCCTTGCGGCCCATGCGGGCAGAGCTGGCGTTCACTACAAAGGCGACGGTATAGGGTGCTTTGTCAAGACCAAGCCAGTTAAAAATTCTTATCCCCTGTCCGGCCTTAATATGATCGATGACGATCCCGTTTTTTATTTCCGCTATATTTAACATTTTACTTCTCCCAAAACAGATGCCAGGAGGGCCATCCGCACAAACATTCCGTATCGCGCCTGTTTAAAATACGCCGCCCGGGGGTCCGCATCCAGCTCCTCTGCAATTTCGTTGACCCGGGGCAGCGGATGGAGGATGATCATATCCTTCCCTGCATTTTCCATTTTTTCCTTGTTAAGAATGTAGCTGTCTTTGAGGCGTATATAATCTTCCTCGTTGAAAAAACGTTCCCGCTGAACCCGTGTCATGTAAAGCACGTCGAGGCTTCCCATCACTTCTTCAAGATTTTCGGTTTCGGTAAAAGCGATTCCCGCCTTTTGCAAAATTCCATCGGTAAGATATTCGGGGGCTTTTAGTTCTGCGGGAGAAACAAAAACCAACCGGACCCCCGGATACCGTGACAGCGCCTTTGCCAGGGAATGAACCGTGCGGCCGAATTTCAAGTCGCCGCAAAAACCCACGGTAAGGCCCCGGAAACTATCCTGAAGTTTACCCTCCGTTTTACCCCGCAGCCGTTTTATGGTGAGCAGGTCAGTCAGCGTTTGTGTCGGGTGATGATGCCCGCCGTCTCCGGCATTGATCACCGGCACATCGGCATAGCGGGAAGCCAGCAGCGCCGCCCCTTCCTTGGGGTTCCGCATGACGATGGCATCGGCATAACAGGCAACGGTCCGCACCGTGTCCGCCAGGCTTTCCCCCTTGGAGGCAGAGCTGGAGCCGGGCTCGGCAAAACCCAGACAGGAGCCCCCCAGTCGCAGCATCGCCGCCTCGAAACTCAGGCGGGTCCTTGTGCTCGGCTCAAAAAACAGCGTCGCCAAAACCCGTCCCCGGCAGCTCTCCCGCAGAAAACCTTTTTCGGTTTCGATCCGTTCCGCCAAACCAAAAAGATCTTCCATTTCTTCGATACTAAAATCCCCCGGCTCCACCAGGGACCGCCCCGCCAAATCCGCCATTGTTCCTCCCCATCAAAACGCCAAAAAAAAACCGCCCAAGGCGGTTTAATAACGACAAAAACCCCGGACTGCCCGGTTTTCAACGCGCTTGTGCAGAACCTCGATAAAAAAGAGCGCCGCTTTCCTGTTCATGCGGATAGTTTAGCCCGAATGGGCGGGGAAGGGCAAGGGCGATTTTTAAACTTTGGCCGGATCTGTTTTGCCCGGGAATCGGCGGATATCAGTAGGGAGTCCGCTCGTGCTGTTCAAAATCGGCAAAAAGGACGGTCTCATCTTTCAGGCCCGGAATGGGATTCTTGCCGGCGGAGTCGGTGGTGATCTGCCGGTAGATGCCCCACTTGGGCCGCACAAAGGCAGTACCCGGCCGGATCATGATAAACGGTTCCGGGTTTTTCCAGTTCGCGGCATTATATGTATATTCCAGCAGCTTCTTGCCGTCGCTATGCCGGGTTATCTTAATCGAGTATTCCGGCGGATCATCGTATAACACTTTCTCCTCAACCTGCACCCACTGGTTGAAAAAATCCGCCATGGGTATATTGTCCACAAGGTAGACGTTGCTGCTGGCCGTGCCGCCGGCTGCGGGCGGCCGGTAAACCAACTGCACTACTTCGTTACCGCTGCTCTTTTTGCGCAGGTCCAGGGTAATGGTGGGAATTTCGTCGCCGCCCACAGGCTTGAGCTGATGGATGTGGGTAAAGCCTGAGGATGCGGTAAAGCCCGACGGTATTCTGAATTTCCAGATAAACTTGTGAGTCTCGCCCCTGACGCCTTTCAGTGTTTCAGGCGAATGGGCGTCACTTTTCATTTCGTTGCGCTGCCGGTCTTTTCGTTCCGCTCCTGAAGGGTCATCGTCCGGGGTACGGTGCAGGGTAAAGGCAAACACATCCTTGTTCAACACCGGATCAAATTGCTGGGTGATGTGTTTTACACCGGGGTGCGCGGCGGTATAGGAAGACCTCGTCTCATCGGGCGCCTCTATTTCGTAGCCTTTTGAACGGATAAGATCGTAGGCGTCCCGGGTTAAATCGGCGCTCAGGTACACCGCCGGGTTCCAGGTTCCAGGCGACGGGTCCGGGTAATTGGGGCAGGAGATCAGCGCCGCCGCCGTTACGAGACATACAAGGAGCAGATAAATCGCTTGTTTCTTCATGGTGAAAACCCCTTAATCTATTCTACCTCATTTTCTATTATTTGTAGATGTGCTATCATTTTTGCATTAAGGAGATAAACATGCAGCTTGAGGGATTGTCTCAATTCGGGGCATTGGTAATTTTGCTTGGGGTGATGGTGCTTGGCGAAGTGACCGCCAGGGTGAGTAAAGGGAAGGTGCCGGGGGCATTGGTTATTTCAGTGCTCCTGATTGGCGGGTTTTGGACCATCCTGCCCAAGGATATTGCTGCCCGGGCGGGTATCAACGACCTGGTATATTCCATGAGCGCCATACTGATCGTAACCAACCTGGCCACCCTGATCAGCCGTCAGGAAATGGCGGTCCAGTGGCGGACGGTGCTTATCAACCTTATGGGCCTGGGGGCAATTGTGCTGGTTACCCTGACCCTGGGCGCAGCGCTCTTTGGCTGGCAGAATGCCGTGGCTGCCACTCCGCCCCTGACCGGCGGTGCAATCGCTACCGCCATGACCCAGCATGCGGCGGCCGGAAAAGGCCTGAACATGGCGGCCCTGGTTGCGGTCGTCAGTTTCATGATGCAGGGCCTTTTGGGCTATCCCCTTACCAGCATTTTCCTGAGCCGGGAAGCCAAACGGCTGAACACCCTGTATACTGCGGGCCAACTGGCCCTGGATGGTCCCTCGGCAAGCAGTGCGGCGGGGGCAGAATCCCAAAGCATTTTTACCAAAATTAAAAGCCCTTCCTACATTTTGTTTAAGCTCCTTCTTGTGGGCCTGGCGGCATTCTGGCTGGAAAAGGGGATAGGCGCCGTTTCCGGCGGCAAGGTATATATTTCCCGGTATGTGTGGTGTCTCTTGCTGGGTTTTGCGGCCTGTGAGGTGAAATTTCTGGAGAAAGATGCCCTGGGACAGGCAAAGTCGGACGGTATTTTGATGAACCTTCTATTGTTGTTTTTGTTTGGTTCCCTTTCCACCGCCACACCGGATATATTCCTCCCCGTGGCCGGTATCACCATCTGCCTGGTATTGATTGCCGCGGCAGCCATGGCTTTGATGGCCCTTATTGCCAGCAAAATCTTTAAGAAGAATACCTTTGGTATGTGCTACTGCATTATCCTGACCGCCTTCTACGGCTTCCCCATCAATGTGATGCTGACCCGCGAGGCAGTACAGGGCGCAACGGAGGACCCCAAGGCTCAGGCCGCCATCAGCGGTTATATCCTCCCCAAAATGCTGGTGGGCGGTTTTACTTCGGTGACCATCGTATCAGTGCTTGTCGCCGGTATTTTGATCAATTTCCTTTAATTCTTGATCGATTCCTTCCTACACGGTATGATGAGGTATGTGCTGGTATTGCGGATCACCTATTACCGATGCTGAACCTCTGGGCCGGGCACTGCGCTGCCCCGACTGCGGGCGGGATCTGCGGGTTTGCCGTCATTGCCGGCGCTTTCTTCCCGGCGGCGGGTGCGCAGAAAGCAGCGCCGTTGGTATGGATGGCGGCGCCGATGTGCCCCAGGAAAAGGACCGGGCCAATTTTTGCGACTGGTTCAGCCTGGAGCCCCGTTTCCGGAAGGCGACGGCGGGGGATAAGAAAAAATCTGCGGCGGCGGCCTCGGCCAAATCGGCCTTTGACAGTTTATTCAAATGAAAAATGATAAAACCTATTTTGTTTCTTGATTCCGGCGCCGGCGGGCTTCCCTATTATCGCGATTTTCATATCCGTAACCCCGCCGAAAAATTGGTCTATGCCGCCGACCGTGAAAATTTTCCCTATGGCGCAAAAGATCCTTCATTGTTGATTTCACTTTTGACAGCGTTGATGGAAAAACTTATCAACCGTTTTGATCCCCGGCTTGTGGTTCTGGCCTGTAATACCGCTTCGGTTACCGCCCTGGATCACCTGCGAAGTTCTTTTTCCCCTCTGCCTTTTGTGGGCACCGTGCCGGCCATTAAGCCCGCCGCTGAAGGAAGCCGCCGCCGCTCTATCGGTCTTTTGGGAACGGCCCGTACGGTGGAGGATCCTTACATTGCAGACCTCGCCGCCCGTTACGCCGGGGGCTGTTCGCTTTCCGCATTGGCGGCGCCGGATCTGGTCGATTTTGTGGAACGCCGCCTTGAGGATGCGGATGAAGCGGAACGTCTTGCGGCGGTAAAACCTTATGTTGAAAAATTCCGGGCCGGGGGAGCCGATGCGGTGGTTTTGGGATGTACCCATTTCCTTTTGCTGGCCGATGAATTCCGTTTGGCGGCATCTCCCGATATAAAAATATACGATTCGATAGAAGGTATTTCCCGCCGCATTGAAAATTTATCAAATGAAAGAGCCGCAGATGATAGTTCTGATGCCGCCTTTGCAATCGAAAAAAATCTTTTGGTTTTAACCGGTTCCGCTCCCCCTGAAAAGGTGTGGGAAAAACGGGCGCGGCGTTTTGATCTTTCCCTTTGTCTTTTGAACGCGGTGAAACCGGAGACTTCCCCGTGAGCCGCGGCCTTGTAATCCGGGGTTCCCGGAATATTTTTACCGTTAAACCCCTGGATAATTCCCCGGCGGGAAATATCGAATGTCGCCTCAAGGGGAAAATTCTTAAAGGTCAGGAGAAGGTGTATAACCCGCTGGCCCCCGGCGACCGGGTGATTTTTGAGCAAAACGAAAAGGAAAAAGGGACGGGGCTTATCACGGCTCTGGAGGACCGGCGGAATGTTTTTACCCGGTTTAATCAAAAAGGTCAGGCGCCCCAGCTTTTGGCCGCCAATGTGGATCTGATCCTCTGCGTCACTACCCCGGCATCTCCCCCCTTTCGCCCGAGGTTTCTCGACCGTATATTGGCGCAGGCCGAAGCCTCAAACATTACCCCGGTGATCCTCTGCAACAAAAACGATCTTGCCGATGACGATCCCGATGTGGAAGAACGGCTGACCGATTATAAACGTATAGGCTATCAGTTGCTTCGTATTTCCGCCCGTACCGGCGAGGGTTTTAACGAATTGCGATCCCTCCTGGGCGGGAAATTTTCCCTTTTGCTGGGACAGTCCGGCGTGGGAAAGTCCAGTATCGTAAATGCCCTCGTTCCGGATTTGGATATACGGGTGGGATCTCTGGTTGAAAAATATGACCGTGGCAGCCATACTACCACGTTATCAAGCATAATCGAAGTTCCCGCCCTTGACGGTTTTCCCGCCGCCGTGGTGATAGACAGTCCCGGGCTCCGCCGTTTTGTGCCCCAGGGTTTTGAAAAAAACGATCTGATTTTTTATATGAAAGAATTCGCGCCGCTGGCGGGAAAGTGCAGTTACGGTCTTTCCTGTTCCCATCAGAGTGAGCCGGGCTGTAAAATTATGGAAGCGGTGGCCGCCGGGATCATTCACGAAGATCGTTACGATAGTTTTCTCCGCATTCAGGATGAACTGGGAGGAAAAGTTTACAATGACTGAAAAAACATTCAGGCTTTTGGAATTTGACGCTATCAAAAAACGGGTGGCGGAATGTGCCCTCAGCGCCGAAGCCGCCAAAAACATTTTGGATGATGTTCCCCGCACCCAGGCAGCGGAAACGGAGGAATTAAAATCCCGGGTAAAAGAAATTCTGCGGTTGATGAGGGAAAGCTCCAACGAAAAACGGGAAACATTTCCGGAGATAGGTTTTCTTTTTCCCAAACTCGAAACCGAAGGGGCGGTGCTGGATATTGACGAAGTGTATGCCCTGGGTGTTTTTATCAACCGCAGTGAGAATTTGCTGCGGTGGCTGGGAGACAAGTCTCCTGGAGACAAATATAGCGATGCGCCTGACTGCTCAGTGGCGGAAAAAGAAATTTTTAAGGTGCTGGATCGCCAGGGGAAACTCCGGGACCTGCCGGAATTCCGCGAAATAGAAAACCGTATACGCCGCCTTAACCGGGACCTGGAAACCATCGGTTCCCGTTACGGGGCCGACGAAGAAAAACGTTCTATGCTCCAATCCAGTCTGCCTTCGCAGCGGGACGGCCGTTTAGTGCTGGCGGTGAAGGCCAATTACCGGGGACGCATCCGGGGCATCGTTCACGAAGTTTCTTCCACGGGCCAAACCGTTTTTGTGGAGCCGGAAGAATCGGTGGAGATTAACAACGAGCTTCTTATTGAACGCCGGCGGCTGGATGCCGAAATTCAGCGGGTTCTCCGGCAGCTTTCGGGCCGTCTTGCCGAACACCGGGAGGACATGGAGGCGCTCCATCAAAAAATAATCTTTATCGAAGGTATCCGCGCCCGCGCCCGTTACGGTTTTGAAACAGTGGGGTGCTTTGCGGAGGGGGGAACGGCGGAAGGCGGCGCTCCTGTCCAGAAAATCGTCTTGAAAAAAGCCCGGCATCCCCTGCTCGGTAGTACGGCGGTGCCGCTGGATATTGAAATGGACGCCGCTATCCGCACGGTGATCATCACCGGGCCCAACACCGGCGGCAAAACCGTGGCGCTGAAAACCCTCGGCCTCCTTGCCATGATGAACCAGTTCGGCCTCCCCCTGCCGGTTGATGAAGGTACGGCGCTGCCGGTTTTCGATGGCGTATATGCGGACATCGGCGATGAACAATCCCTAAGCCAGTCCCTTTCAACCTTTTCCGCCCACATGACCAACATCGCCGCTATTATAGGGGCCGCCACAAGCCGCTCGCTGGTACTGCTCGATGAGCTTGGTTCCGGCACGGACCCCGAAGAAGGAAGCGCCATCGCCATGGCTATTCTGGATCACCTGATCGAAAAAAGTGTCCGCGCGGTGATCACCACCCATCAGGGTATTCTTAAAAATTACGGTTACACCCGGGAGGGTGTGGAAAACGCCTCCATGGAATTTGACCGCCGTACCCTATCGCCTACATTCAGGATCATCATGGGAATTCCCGGTGAAAGCCGGGCCCTGGAAATCGCCGCCCGGAATGGCCTGGCCATGGAGCTGGTTCAAAAAGCCCGGCATTATCTGGCGGATGAACGCTCCGATGTGTCGGCCCTTATCTCAGGCCTTAAGGAAAAACGCCGGGAGCTGGATGCCGCCGCCATGCACAGTGAGGCGGAAGAAAAAAGGCTCCGGGAAGAACGGAGGCAGGCGGACCTCAAGGAGCTTCGTCTCCGGCAAAAAGAGCTGACGCTGAAAAGCGGGGGAGTGGGCAGCCTGAAGCATCTTCTGGAAGAAAGCCGGAAGACACTGGAAAATCTTGTGCGGGAGGTGAAGGAAGGGGAACTGAGCCGGGAAAAAACGCTGAAGGTAAAAGATTTTCTTAACAGTCTTGCGGAAAGCGCCGCCGCGGAAGAAGCGGATCTGGAACGGGAAGAAGCGGCGCTTACAGCGGCGCTCAAGGAAGACCGGCAGCAGCAACAAATGGAGCAGGAAACACACACCCTGACTTTGGGGCCCGGCCAGGCGGTTTTGGCCGGTGATTTTAAACGGCGGGGGACGATTCTCCGGGCGGGCAAGAACGGCGCCTGGGTGGTGGAGATAGGATCGCTTAGGATGACGATGGATGAAAAAGAGCTTATCCCCATAAAAATTTCCGAAGAAGAAAAAAAGCCCCTGATTAGTCAGGCGGATCTGGCGGGGGGCCCCGCCGCCGTTTTTGAGCTTAATCTTTTGGGACAGCGCGAAAGTGAGGCTTTGGAAAGTCTCCGGCGGCAGTTGGATGCGGCAATTCTTTCGGGCCTCCATGAATTTTCCGTAGTCCACGGCAAAGGAGACGGCATCCTCCAAAAAGCGGTTCACGAATTTCTTAAAGTCCAGCCCCAGGTGGCGGATTATTACTTTTCACGCCCTGAGCTGGGCGGTTTTGGCCGTACCGAAGTGCTGCTGAAAAGCTAGCGGTGCAGGCTGGTCTGCCTAAAAGTCTTCCAGCGGCGCATCGGCGTCGAGAAGATCCGGAATGGCATAAACCAGCGATCCCGTACTGCGGACCCGCAGCTCCGCGATGCCCTTGGAAACCAGCGAATCCAGATTTTTTTTGGCCTCATCAACGGAAATATTTGCCTCCAGGGCCAGCTCAGTGGCGGTCAGGATGCCCTTGTTCTGTTTGGCCAGCCTGAGGATGGTCCGTTCGACGGTTTCTTTATCCCGGATGATCCGGGTATCGCCGTCGTGGACATAACGCCAGTGCTGCTTCCGCCCCCGGGGAAGATCGTAAAGGGCGTTTCGGAAATTCGCCTCCTGAACCTGACGCCCCAGGGTGAAAAAATCATAGATGGCCCCCACGAAACCCAGCCCGCCGGTAAACATCCAGAGAATACCGGTGGGAATTTTCCCCAGGTAAAAACGATGGAACCCCAGAGCCCCGCACCCTGAAATGAACCAGAGCAGATACGCTAAACCGACACTGTACATATTAACCTCCCAAACAGCCTTTCGGCCTGCATTGGCGGCCCCTTTTACGGCGGCTTTAATTGTTATATATAATAACACAATGAGCCAGGAAATCCAAGAGACTTTAGTCTCCGGGACTTTAGTCCCGGAGACTAAAGTCTCCCTGATCGACATAGGCGCAAATCTTCTGCACCGGTCCTTTGACCGCGACCGGGACCAGGTGATTGACCATGCCGCGGCGGCGGGGGTTTCGCCCATCATCATCACCGGTACCAGCGAAGAGAGCAGCCGGGCCGCCCTGAATTATGCCCAAGGCCGCCCCGGAAAGCTCTACGCCACCGCCGGGATCCACCCCCACGAGGCCCGGAACTTCGGCCAGGGGAGCGTCAAAAACCTGGCGGCCCTCTGTACCGAAGGGGCAATAGCGGCGGCAATTGCCGTTGGCGAATGTGGTCTGGACTATAACCGTGATTTTTCACCCCGGGACAAACAACGGGAATGTTTTGAAGCCCAGGTCAGGCTGGCCTCGGTTAAGGGCCTCCCCCTGTTTCTCCACCAGCGGGACGCCTTTGAGGATTTCCGCAGTATTCTTTTGAAATATCATCAGCATTTGGGGCCGGTGGTGGTTCATTGTTTTACCGGCTCCGCCGAAGAATTATCAGCATGGCTGGAGCTGGGCTGTTACATCGGCATCACCGGCTGGGTCTGCGATGAGCGCCGGGGCCGCCACCTCTTGCCCCTCCTGAAAGAAATCCCGGCGGATAAGCTCATGCTGGAAACCGATGCCCCTTTCCTCAGCCCCCGGACCCTGCAAAGCGGCAACAGCCGGAACGAACCGAAAAATCTGGGACACATTGCCGCCTTTATTGCAGGGCAGTTAAGCAAAAGCCCCGAGACTTTAGCCGCCGAAACTACCGCCAACGCCCGCAGGTTTTTTTCGCTGCCCGGGTGACTCGTAACTCTATCTATTATGGTAGATTTTTAAGAATTATTGAACTTTCCACGAAATTTTGAAAATGCATCTTGTCTTTTTTTTCGAAAAATGGTAGAATCATAATCCAGGAGAATTATACCATGAAGATCAAATTTCGGATGAGTCTCATTGTCATCGGTATCCTCGTGGCGGTAGTCGCCAGTCTTGCGGTTATTCTGGTAAACCGGGCATCGAACATGCAGCTTACCACGGCGAGGGAGAGCCAGGCGCGCCTTGCCGAGGATCAGGCGGCCCAGATAGCGTCCCGCTACGAGGCGTATTTCCAGGTACTGCGCACGGTCGCCTTTATTATGGCGGACTATGAAGAGACCGAAGCCGACCGCCGCCGTGACCGGTATGACGATATTATGCAATCGATCACCATCTCGAACGACCGCATCGTCGGCTTTTATACTGTGTGGAAGCCGAACAGCATAGACGGCATGGACGCCCAGCATATCGGCCAACCCGGCGCGGGCCCCAGGGGCGAGTATGCTTCCTGGTTTTCTATGGCGGCGGGAAAGATAGAGCACAGGACCTATGACGATATACAGGGTCAAATAACCCGGATAAACGGACCCGATGCGAGAAACGAGGCTATTTACGATCCGGAACCCTGGACGATAGCCGGCAAACAGACCTATCTGATCCGCTTAACCGTGCCGATAGAAAACCGCCGCACCGGGGAGGTGGTTGGTCGTCTGGGCTGCCGCGTTGACATACAGTACCTCCAGCCCGTGGTGGACGCGACGATCAAGGCAAACCCGGACATCTCCACCATGTCGGTTTATTCGGATAACAACACGATCCTGGCGTCTCTGGTGCCGGAACGGATTGGCAAGACCCTGAAAGACGCGGAAAGGGTACTCTACGGTTCCTACACCGATGAGGCGGACCAGGCGATTCAGACGAATAAAACGGCGCGTTTTAAGGTGTATTCGGATGTTCTTAGAACCGACCTTGAACTGGTGCTTGTACCCTTTAGCATTGCCGAGACCGGTGTGCGCTGGGGTGTGATGCTCGGCACGATGGAAAGCCTTATTTTGGAAGAAGTGAACGCCATGACCCAGTTTGCAATACTCATTGGGGTTATTTCGGCCATCGTTGTTGCCCTGGTGATTTACTTCGTGGTGAACGCCATCACCAAACCCATCGTCAAAGTGGCCGATACCCTCAAGGACATTTCCGAGGGCGAAGGGGACCTGACCAAAACTGTTGATCTGAACTCGAAAGACGAAGTTGGCGATTTGGCCCGCTACTTTAACGCCACCCTGGGCAAGATACGGGATCTGGTGGCCTCAATCAAGAAACAGGCCGCGGCCCTTTTTGACATCGGCAACGATCTTTCGGCCAACATGACCGAGACCGCCGCGGCGATCAACCAGATCACCGCCAACATCCAGAGCATCAAAGGCCGGGTTCTGAACCAGAGCGCCAGTGTTACCGAAACCAACGCCACCATGGAACAGATGACGGTCAACATCGACAAGCTCAACGGCCATGTGGAGAAGCAGACCGGCAGCGTGTCCCGTTCCTCGTCGGCGATTGAGGAAATGCTGGCCAACATCCAGTCCGTTACGGCGACCCTGGTAAAGAATGGCGCGAATGTGCATGAGCTTTCCGAAGCCGCCGAAGTGGGCCGCTCGGGCTTGCAGGAAGTATCCACCGACATCCAGGAGATCGCCCGGGAATCCGAGGGTCTTTTGGAAATCAACTCGGTGATGGAAAACATCGCCAGTCAGACAAACCTGCTTTCGATGAACGCCGCCATTGAAGCGGCCCATGCCGGGGAAGCGGGCAAGGGCTTCGCGGTAGTAGCCGATGAGATCCGGAAGCTTGCGGAAAGCAGCTCCACCCAATCAAAGACCATCAGCACGGTACTTAAAAAGATCAAGAGCTCCATCGATAAGATCACCCACTCTACCGATTCGGTGTTGAACAAGTTCGAGGCCATAGACAATGGTGTAAAGACCGTGTCCGAACAGGAGCAGAACATCCGCAGCGCCATGGAGGAGCAGGGGCAGGGGAGTCAGCAGATCCTTGAATCCATCGGCCAGCTTAACGAAGTGACGCAGATGGTAAAGAACGGTTCCGAGGAAATGCTGGAGGGGAGTCGTCAGGTAATTACCGAAGGGAAGAACCTTGAATCGGCGACTCAGGAGATCACCGGCGGCATGAACGAGATGTCCACCGGGGCGGAACAGATCAACCTGGCGGTGAACGAGGTGAACAACCTGAGCGGCCGCAACAAGGAGAACATCGACATACTGGTGCGGGAAGTTTCCCGGTTCAAGATAGAGTAGTGCCATCCGCCTGCGGCGGATAGATAGCGTGGAGTTTGGCGGCATAACTGTTTGGTCAGACTCCACGGGCGCTATTATTTAAAAATGGGAGGATTTTTATGAAAATAAGCTTAAAACTGGTTCTTATTATGATCATCCTCAATGTCGCCGGTATCGGTACTTTGGGGACCCTGGTGCTGCTCCGTTCCCGGACGGAGATTAGAAATCTTATAGAAGAGAACGCCGTCAATATCGCCGAGGAAAACGGCTCGACGATCCAGGTTTTTCTGGAAGTCTACATGGACATGATGCGGACCGCATCCCAGTTCATGACCCAGTACGAATCCATTGACCCTTCCGACCGGCGGCGAATCTTCAATGTCCTGCTGGAAGGGCTTACCCGGGAAAACCCCGAGTTGCTGGGGGCCTGGACCATCTGGGAACCTAACGCCCTGGACGGCATGGATGCCCAGTACATAAATACCGAGGGAAGTAACAAATCGGGTGGATTTGCCCCCAACTGGTTCAGAGACGCCAGGGGGATTATTACTGTTGAGACCCTTGATGAAGCTTTAACTCAAGACTTTTATACGATTCCCCAACAGGCCGGCAACGAAGCCATTCTGGATCCCTACATTTATAGCGTGGACGGGAAAGATACCCTGATAACCTCCCTGGCGGTTCCCATAAAGAAAAACGGCCGGGTTGTCGCCGTTGTTGGGGTTGATATCGCCCTGGATCAAATTCAAACCATAGCGACCGCCGCCAAGCCCTTTGGCTCGGATCTTACTGCGGTGTTCAGCAACAACGGAACGGTCAGCGCCCATTTTGACCACAGCCGGGTAGGGAAAAACATGGCCAACACGGAACAGGACATGGCGGGACCCTATATGAACGATTTCATCCAGGCCATCAAAAACGGGACGCCCTTTTCATGGGAAATAAACAACCCGGAGCTTAATTCAAAGATGTATGTCTATACCGTGCCTATAACCATCGGGCGTTCCACCACTCCCTGGAATATGGCGGTGGGGGTTATGGCAAAAGCCATCATGGCGCCGGTATATCGGATGCTGTACCTGTCCCTCCTTATTGGCGGACTCACGATCCTGGTCGTGGCTGCGGTGGCGTTTTTCATGGCCCGGTCCATCACTAAGCCCATCCTGTTTACTGTGTCGATGCTCAGGGATATTTCCGAGGGCGAGGGGGACCTGACCAAAACTATCCCCGTCAACAGCAAGGATGAAATTGGAGAGCTGGGCCACTATTTCAACCTGACCCTGGAGAAGATCAAAAATCTCATTGTTATAATCAAGAAGCAGGCCGTTACCCTTTTTGACATCGGCAACAATCTTTCCGCCAACATGACCGAAACCGCGGCGGCGATTAACCAGATCACCGCCAACATCCAGAGCATCAAAGGCCGAGTCCTGAACCAGAGCGCCAGCGTTACCGAGACCAACGCCACCATGGAACAGATGACCGTCAACATTGACAAGCTCAACGGCCATGTGGAGAAGCAGACCGGCAGCGTGTCCCGCTCCTCGTCGGCGATTGAAGAAATGCTGGCCAACATCCAGTCCGTTACGGCGACCCTGGTGAAGAATGGCGCGAATGTACACGAGCTTTCCGAAGCCGCCGAGGTGGGCCGTTCGGGCTTGCAGGAAGTGTCCGCCGACATTCAGGAGATCGCCCGTGAATCCGAAGGGCTTTTGGAAATCAACGCGGTGATGGAGAATATAGCCAGCCAGACAAACCTATTGAGCATGAACGCTGCCATAGAAGCGGCCCATGCCGGGGAAGCGGGCAAGGGCTTTGCGGTAGTGGCCGATGAGATCCGGAAGCTTGCGGAAAACAGTTCCACCCAGTCAAAAACCATCAGCACCGTGCTCAAAAAAATAAAAACCTCCATCGACAAGATCACCCATTCCACCGATTCGGTGTTGAACAAGTTCGAGGCCATAGACAGTGGCGTAAAGACCGTGTCCGAACAGGAGCAGAACATCCGCAGCGCCATGGAGGAGCAGGGCCAAGGGAGCCAGCAGATCCTCGAGTCCATCGGCCAGCTTAACGAAGTGACGCAGATGGTAAAGAACGGTTCCGGGGAAATGCTTGAAGGCAGTCGTCAGGTAATCACGGAAGGGAAGAACCTTGAATCGGCGACTCAGGAGATCACCAACGGTATAAACGAGATGTCCTCCGGGGCGGATCAGATCAACGTCGCGGTGAACGAGGTGAACAACCTGAGCGGCCGCAACAAGGAAAACATCGACATACTGGTGCGGGAAGTTTCCCGGTTCAAGATAGAGTAGGGAAGAAACCCCCTATAATTATCACTCGTTTTGGTATATACTATTCATAATGAAAAAAACTCTATGTATGTTCCTGGTGGTGTTTTTTTTCATCATCATGGGCTGTGCGAAGGGCCCGCAGGAAGCGCGGGGGGAATTGATTGCGGCGCGGGGGGAATTGATTGCGGCGTTGCAGCGGCAGGAATACCCCGTGTATACCTCCTACCGCGACATTCCCGGCGTGACGCCGGAAGAAATTGCCGCTATTGAGGCGCTGTGGACGCGGATGACGACAGGCTCCGCCGGCCGCAATTACTTTGTCTACGCCATGAACCCCTCGTCCGAGGCTTATTACAACGACAATGGCGGCATCAGCGGGTTTTCCGCCCGGTTCTGCGACTGGCTCAGTACACTGTTCGGCATACCCTTTAAACCTGCCCTCTACGAATGGGGCGACCTGGTCGACGGCCTGGCTTCCGGCGAGGTTGATTTTTCCGGCGAGCTGACCGCCACCGATGAGCGCCGCGAAAAATATTTTATGACAGAGGCTATCGCCGAACGCTCGATCAGGTATATGCGTATAACGGGCAGCGAGGATCTTGCGAGGATCGCAAAAAATCGGCCTTTGCGTTATGCCTTCCTTGAGGGCACAACCACATACACCATGGTCATGTCCGCACTGAAGGACCCGGTTGAACCTGTTCTTATTAATGATTACGACACGGCCTACCGGATGCTGAAAGACGACAGCATAGACGCATTTTTCGATGAAAGCAATGCAGCGGCGGCTTTCGACCAATACCATGACGTGACGGCAACGGACTTCATCCCTTTCCTCTATTCGCAGGTTTCCCTTACAACGCAGAATTCCGATTTTGCGCCGATCATTTCCATTGTAGACAAGGCGCTGGAAAACGGAGGGGACCGCCATTTGCTCAATCTCTACAACCAGGAACAGAGCGGCTACCTGCAGCACAAATTTTTTATCCAATTGACTGAAGAAGAAAAGGTGTACATCAGCAATCGCGGGGCATCACCAATCCCGATTGCGATGGAATATGATAACTACCCGGCCTCTTTCTATAACCCCCGGGAAAAAGAATGGCAGGGCATCGCCATTGACATACTGGCGGAGATTGAAAAACTCACCGGCCTTTCCTTTAAACGGATCAACAACGAGCATACCGAATGGCCGGAAATTCTGAATATGCTGGAACGCAATGAGGCCGCTCTGATCCCTGAGCTTATCCCTTCGGAGGAGCGGCAGGGGTTCTTCCTGTGGACCGATGAACCTTATCAAAGGGACAACTACGCGCTGCTTTCCAGCATCAATTTCAAAGATTTAAATACAAACGAGGTACGTTTTGCCAAAGTCGCCCTGATTGAAGATTCCGCTTATGCGGAGGTATTCCGGCAATGGTTCCCGAATCACCGTAATACGGTAACATTTCCCAGCAATTTGGAGGCCTTTGACGCTTTAATCAAGGGCGAAGTTGACCTGGTCATGGCGACCCATACCCAGCTCCTGGCCATCACCAATTACCTTGAAATGCCTGGTTTTAAGGCAAACATCATTTTCAACCATACCTACGAATCCTCTTTCGGCTTTAACACAAATGAACGGATCCTCTGTTCCATTATGAGCAAGGCGCAGCGCCTGGTGGACACGAATACGATCTCTGAAC
>BNUV01000052.1 GCA_025997615.1 Spirochaetia bacterium | reverse complement strand
AATCCTTGGGTTTTCCCCTCAGAGGCTTTAGTTTTTATCATAGAGGGAGGGAACATTACACAGGGGGGCAGAAATATGAATTGTTCTGTTAGGTTAGCTCTGCTGCTTCTGTTGCCGGCGGCCTTCCCCGTCTTTGCCCAAACGGAGCCAGGGGCTGCGCCGGAGCCAGTGTCGGTGGGGGTTTTGCGCTTTTACGGGGACGAGGAGCCCGTCAACATCAGTTTTTGGAAGGCGGTCATCGAGGATGTGGAAAATCTGCCCTTTTTCAGCGCCGACATCATTCCCCTGGCCGCAGCGGATAGCGCCGGTCTGCCTGCGGACGAACCCCCGCCTCGGGAATTCGCCCATGGTAATCGGTATATCCTTACCGGGGCCCTCTATCCTGGTAGATATGCAAGACACCTCCACCTCTGGCTCTGGGACCTGAATGTTCCCCGCCTCGTCTACTCCGATGGAATGGCCTGCCAGGAGCTCGAAGACGGCCGGGAATACATCACTCTGATGGTAAAGTGGATATTGTCCCGCATTGTTCAAGATGAGACGCCGCCTGAAAAAGATTCCAAGCCCCCGCCCAAATTGACCGATACCATAGGGGCTGTTGAACCCGTAGAACCCGATCCGGAAAAATGGCTCTGGCTGGGTCTGCGGGTGGGATCGTCCCTCCGTTTTTACGACCGGCCCGACCGGCTCTCGTTTAAGGAGAATAGCATCTCCTCCTATTTCTTAAACCTCAACACCGCGCTGCAGGCTTCGGTACATCTGCTTCCGTGGCTGGCCGTACAGGCCGAGGTCGATTTTACCACCGATAACGCCCCCTTCACCCCGGATACGGCAAGCGCGACAAAAACCAATCCCTTTTATTCCCGGTCCCTCATGTTTCCCCTGCTGGTGCGGCTTAATATACACAAGGGTTCGATGATAGCCGGGCTTCTGGCCGGCCCTTATTTCTTTTTGCCCCTGGGCCGGATGCGGAACGATGCCCTGGGCGGCTCCTTTGACTACAAAATGGACCTGCCCATAGGCTATACCGCCGGGTTCAACATCGGGGTGAAGCTGGGATTGGGCTATCTGTTCCTGGACATCCGCTGGGCGGAGGACCTGGGGACGCTGCAAAGAGTCTCCGATGGGGTCGGCCTCTACAAGCGGAGTGGGGTAACGTTTAGTATCGGCTTCGAGATGAGTTTTTTTGACAAGTGAACGCCCCTGGTGCCGGCCACCCCCTATAAATTAAAAATATTCTGTGTTATATTTATTTTAAAGTGAAAGAGCTCAGCGATTATAACGAGTCTGTTTCCGATCATGAATTTTTTTCTTTTCTCTACGATCGGATTATCTCCCGGGAAATTAATGTCTTTTCCCAGCTTAAGGAGTTTGCCGGGCCGGTTTTAAGGGATAGAAGGACCCATCCGGTGATAATGAGGGCCTTTGAGCTCATCAAAAAGCTGAACTGGGGCTTTTTTTCCACCATAACCCCCACTACCCACGGAAAACTCTGGGCGGAGCTGGTGATTTCCGATACCCAATTCCCCGAGGCGGGGGATATGAAACGGACGCTGTCCATTTCCAACCTCTATGTCTGTATGCTGGACATCCACGGCTATACCCAATTTTGCCAGGAGTTCCGGAAAAATCTTTCCATGCTCCACACTCTGGACCGGGCTATCAACGGGGATATCCGCCAAATTTCTACCAAATGCCATGCCGTGAGCCAGCGGGAACGGGGGGACGAAATTGTGGTGGTCACCGCCTCCGCCACCGATGCCATCACCGCTACCTTGGCGATTTTTGATTATTTTTCCAAAACCAATGTGCTGAACGATCCGGAGATCCCCACAAAACGGAACGGCGATACCGCCATTCTGCCGGTATTAAAACTTACCGGGGGGATTACCGGGGGGAATACTTCGGTGCCGCTGATCATCACCGAGCAGGGGAATCTCGCGGGGTTCCTCCTTAATTCCGGGGCAAGGCTGCAAACAAGGGCCAACGAGCTTTCTCCCAAAGAAGCCAAGGTGATGGTCACCAAACAGGTGCAGATGAATTACGACAAGGAAAACGCCCGCATAAAATGCACGCTGGAAAAAAACAAAACGATCTATTTTTTTGATGCGGGAATCATCGAATTTAAAGGGGTTCTGCTGCCCTCCTGCGAGATTGTTTTTAAGGAAAATGAACGTTTTAAGGAAAATTATGCGGCGGAAATTGCCCGGCTTTTCAATTCCATCCGGGATTCGCTTTGGGAACAGGCCATTTTTGCCGATTTAACGGCGCTGGTTTCAAAGTCCGTGGAAGCGATGCCGCCTTTTTCCGTGACTCTTGCGGAACCGATCCGGAGCATTGCCACGGTGACCAACAAGGTAGCTGTTCAGTTTTGCAAAGCCGCGCTGAAGGCCTATTCCGAGGACGAAGATTATTCTTTTGCGCTGGGGCTTTTAAAAGATCTGATCATCATTCTGGCTCAGATCCCCGAATACGACCGGCTGATCCTGGATTATCTGCGGGGCATCACCGCCAAATACGAATTCCTTCTGGGAATTTATCTGGCGGCGCTGGATGACGAGGTTGACGAAAAGGCTGCCCGGGTTTTCACCGGGGATTACCTTAAAACCTGGAATGCCGTCAAGAGCAGCTCCGCCATTTATGAAAAGCTCCGCCTCATGGGCCGGCGGAGCGCCGAGCTGAACAAAAAGAAAAACCTGTGGTACAACCTTATCAAGCAAAACAAAGACGCAATGGAATTTACCCTCTACTCCGGCAAGAAATAAAGGGCTTGTTAAAGTTTTACCGGACCTGGAAAAATTCGATAACCTCGTGATCCGGCCCCAGAACAAAGGCGTTGGTAACCGGCATGGTTCCCAGGTTCATGTCCTGCGGCGCCGTCTGGGAAACAGCCCCCGCCTTCATGGCCAGATCGTAGGCCGCCCGGGCGTCGTCGGTACGGATTGCAATGTGGGCCCAATGGGCGTTGGTTTCTTCCTCGCCGTTTCCCCGGGGAATAATTTCCACCACCGCATTGCCGCCCAAATCCACCAGGTAGATGGTCTTGCCGCTGTCGCCCATGGGGAACGAAAACGTTACCTTTCCGCCCAAACCCTTGGTGTAAAAATCAAAACTTTTTTGGGTATCTTTTACCCAAAGCCCGATGTGATGAAACCCGTTAAAATTCATGGTTACTCCTATTATGCTGATTTACTTACATCATAAATGATGATCTTCACATTAAGTCAAGGGGAGTGTATAGCCGGAGCCCTTGGCATAGAAACGGTATATTTGTTCAAAGATGAGGCCCCGCCGGATGGCCGGAAGAGCCTGAGCCATACTCAGAAGCAGGAAATGACGGATCGGATATACTCAACCCTCACCAGATAGCCTTGGGGCGGGGAGCGGCTCCGGGCTGGCAAAAAAAGCTGGTGGAATCCACCTTCGTAGCCCTTGTTAGGGGCGCGTTTCAGGCCTTTGTTGACGGGAATGATGGAAGATTGCGCGAACCAAAGGTTCGTTGGTTTATTCGGGTAATGGCGGTTGGGGGGCAAGTGGTCTACTCCGGTGGGGAATTCCAGATCATTTTTACCAGCCCGGAGCCGCTCCCCATCTAAGTCTATCCAGTGGTGGGGATAAGGGTTCGTGGCTAAATGTAAAATTACCGAAACACACCGCGTTCCACTTGAGGAGGACACGGAGTGGGATTATATTTTAACGGAAGCGCTGGAAATACACTTTGTCGACATGGTAAAGTTCAAGCGAATGGGTCAAAAGGACATAAAGAACGATTCTTTAGATGGCGCTTTCTGACTGGACGAGCGGTGTTAATTACGCACATTCCACAGGAAAAGCCGAAGGAAAAATAGAGGGAAAGGCTGAAAGATCCTTTGAAATTGCCCGGGAAATGAAAGCAGACGGCATACCAATGAGCCAGATAGTCAAATTTACACATTTGTCCGAAGACGAAATTGCACAGCTATAGGGATAAAAAAGGAGCGTCCCCGCCCCTTTTGCTCCTGCGGTGCCTGGCACTCTATCGCGCCTTAAATGACCACTGCTCGGATTCCCAATTTTCACGAGTATATGTCCCGGCCTTTTTACCGTTTTCGTTGTAAAACTTTTCAAAATCCAGCTTCGTCCCAAATGGGCCCAATTCCACCCCGTATTCGTTGGTGCTGATACTCAAGGCTACATTGCTGCCGATGGTAATGTTGGTCAGTAGGTTACTCCCAAACGCATATTCCCCGATAGAGATAACGCTGTCGGGGATGGTTACGCTGGTCAGTTTGTTTTGCCCAAACGCACTTTCCCCGATGGAGGTAACGCTGTTGGGGATAGTTACACTGGTCAGGTCACAATGCCAAAACATCAGGGCCTCGATGGTGGTAATGCCCTTGGGAATGATTACGCTGTTAATGGGTATTGCATAAAACCCATTCCCCCCGATGGAGGTAACCCGCTTCCCATTGATCTTCGCCGGTATCACCACATCTTTATTTTTTCCTGTGTAGCGATAGATAACGCCATCACTGAAGTCAAAATCCCTGGCCGGCGTTGGCTTGGGACCGCAGCCTACCAATGTGAACATCACCGCTATCAAAAAAACGGCGAAACCGAAAAATATACCATGTTTGTTTTTCATGGTTTTACTCCTCCTTTGCGGTTTTATCCGCTGTGAAAATACGTATGTATACCCGCATAAACGGGTAACCATTCACTATGAAAATATCTCGTCTTTTGGGCAGAATTACCCCTTAAAAATAGATTAAGGTGAGTCTTAAGAGAGAGAGAGCAAGAACCGTGCCAAGTGGGCAAATTTACGAAAATATTTGAAAAATTTTTTGCAATGCCGATAGTATTACTCATCACCGGATAAAAGTACCACATTTAAAAAAAAGTGTCAATGAGGGCCGCAGTGTACTGATCCAACCGGTGAATCGCCCCTTGCAGACTTCACCCGTTGGGGTTACTATAAAAATATGGAACATGAATATACCTATTGGCAGGACGGCGCGTTTTTTGTGGGTTTCCTCAATGAATACCCCGATGATTCCACCCAGGGTCTTACTTTGGCTGAACTGGAAGAAGCTCTCATTGAGGTCTATGAAATACGGCAGGAAGAAAAAAAACACCTTGCCGCCATCCGCAAAATTGGTAAACTGAAAATACCTGCGTGAAAAAAGAAAAGTTGCTTGAAAAAATCCATAAAAATGGCGCTTTTTTTATCCGACATGGAAGCAAGCATGACATATATGAAAATCCCCGTACCCATGAGTATATGCAAGTCCCCAGACACCCTGATGTAAATGAATATACGGCAAAGGAAATCATAAAAAGATCAGTAAAATGAGCCTGTAATTGCGCTTCCTTGCCTTTCCTTGTCCAAAGAGTGTATACTGACCGTATACTGCTAGGCAGTATATCACTATTTCAAGGAAGGAACAGCATGAATGCGGCCCTGATCAACCTGAAAACCAGGGGATTTTTTCAGCAATGCAGCGATGTGGAGGGGCTTTCCCGCCTCATGGACGAGGGACCTGTCACCTTTTATGAGGGGACCGATCCCACGGGGCCCAGCCTCCATATAGGCCACATGGTGCCGTTTTTTGCCTGCCGCCATCTTTTGGCCGCGGGGCATAAATTTATCGCCCTCATAGGCGGGGGAACTGCCCGCATCGGCGATCCTTCGGGCAAAACCGAAATGCGCCGTATCCTCAGTTACGAAACCCTGGACGCCAATGCTGCATCGATCAAGGCCCAGCTTGATCGTTTTTTGAACTTTGGTGACAAACAAATCGAGGCGGCGAATAACCGGGACTGGCTGGCGGACCTTAACTATATTGATTTTCTCCGGGAGATAGGCAGCCATTTTTCCGTCAACCGTATGCTCACCTTTGAGTCCTACAAAAAGCGCATGGAGACGGGCCTTTCGTTTATCGAATTTAACTATCAGCTTTTGCAGAGTTACGATTATCTCCAGCTCTACCGCCGCCTCGTCCTTGCCGTGAATCAGGGCAGTAACTTCCCAAGCAAGACGCTCCTTGGCCTCGTTGGGATTTTTCCCCGCCGCCGTTAAAGCCTCACATTCTTCCACCGGCAGAAAGGTAAACATCAACAGGAAACGGCGTATATCCGCATCCTGCACATTCCGCCAATACTGGAAAAATTCATAGGGGCTCGTTATCGAAGGATCAAGAAAAAGGGCGCCCTTTTCAGTTTTGCCCATTTTTTTGCCGTCCGCAGTGGTAACCAGGGGAAAAGTCAGGGCGAAAACTTCGGCCCCTTCGATACGGCGGATAAGGTCGGCCCCGGCGACGATGTTGCCCCACTGATCATCGCCGCCTATCTGCAGACGGCAGCCGTGGCGGCGGTAGAGCTGGAGATAATCGTAACTCTGCAAAAGCTGATTGTTTTGATACTGACGGGGAGCTGATTCTCCGGGCGGGAAAAAAACGCTACTGCCGTATAATCACCAATTAAGGTAAGGGGGATAATAGTATGGAACAGGTCAGGTTAGGAGTTATCGGGATAGGCAATATGGGTTCCGACCATATACGAAACATCTGCAAAGGGCTTGTTCCCGGCATGGTGGTCGGCGCCGCGGCGGACCGGAGCGAAAACCGCAGGGCGTGGGCGCAGGAAATTTTGGGCGGTGATGTTCCCCTTTTTGCCGATGGCAGCGAGCTTATCAAAAGTAAAACCTGCGATGCGGTGATTATCGCCGTGCCCCATTATCAGCATCCGCCTTTGGCTATTGAAGCATTTGCGGCGGGCCTCCATGTGATGTGCGAAAAGCCCGCCGGTGTTTACACCAAACAGGTAAAAGAGATGAATGCCGCCGCCGAAAAAAGCGGTTTGGTTTTCGGCATGATGTTTAACCAGCGGACAAACTGTTTGTACCGGGCGATGCGGCAGCTTGTGTCCGGCGGGGAGCTGGGGGCTATCAAAAGGGTGAACTGGATCATCACCGACTGGTACCGGACCCAGAGCTACTACAATTCCGGCGGCTGGCGGGCCACCTGGGCGGGGGAGGGCGGCGGCGTATTGTTGAACCAGTGTCCCCATCAGCTTGATCTTCTGCAATGGATCTGCGGAATGCCTTCACGGGTCCGCGCTTTTTGCCACACCGGGAAATGGCACGATATCGAAGTGGAAGATGATGTTACCGCCTATCTGGAATACCCAAGCGGCGCCACGGGAACTTTTATCACCTCCACCGCCGATGCGCCGGGGACAAACCGTTTTGAAGTGACCCTGGAATACGGCAAACTGGTCTGTGAAAATAACGAATTGACCTTGTACCGTCTGGGGGAAAATGAACGGGCCTTTTGTAAAACCGCGCCCGGGGGCTTTGACCAGCCGCCCTGTACGGTGAGCAAGGTGGAAACCGACGGCCTGAATGAACAGCACGTCGGGGTTCTCAAAGCCTTTGCCGGGAAAATTCTCCACGATACGCCCCTGACCGCCGAGGGTAAAGAAGGCATTTTCGGCCTGACCCTTTCCAACGCCATGTTTCTTTCCTCCTGGCTGGATGCCACGGTGGATTTGCCCTTTGATGAAGACCTTTATCTGGCGGAACTAAACAAACGCCGGGAGCGTTCACGGATCAAAACCGGAGTAGAAGCAAAGGTGTTTGACACGTCAAACAGCTATTAGGGGATGGGTGATATTTTTTCTCATTGATACCCATGTTTTATTATGGTTATTTTTAGACAATATGGATTTAATAACCAATTACAAACTGCCGCCCCATCATAAAGCAGATTTTTAGTTGACAAAAAGAGAACGGGAGGATATACTTAGTTAACCGGTTAACCGGAATTTAAAAGGAGCGTGAAGCTCCACAGATCAGGAGGGTTTTGTATATGAAGCGTACCATTGCATTGGTAAGCATCCTGTTAAGCGTTCTGCTTGTCGCAGGCGTATTGATCGGATGTCAGAAGAAAGGGGATACTGCAGGAGGGGGAGCTTCCCAGGCAGGGGAAGTGGTGTTCTGGACATCCCACGGGCCGCCCGATAACGGCATTCTGGAGAGCATCGTCAATGCCTACAATGCCACCAATCCTGACGTAAAAGTAAAGTTTGTTCAGGTCCCGGGGTCCGAAACTGATAATACCAGCCTTATGACTGCCGTCCGCGGTGGAACCGGGCCGGATGTCTATATGCTGGACCGTTTTATTGTCGCTCAGCGGGCTTCCGATGGCATCCTCGAAGATTTAACTGCCGATTTGGCAAAGCTTGATCCGGATCTCAAGAATAAGTACCTCCCCTTTGCGTGGGACGAAGCCCAGTATCGCGGCAAGACTTACGCTTTGCCCTTCGATACCGACACCCGGGGGATCTATTACAATAAGAAGATGCTTCGGGACGCGGGTATTGATCCCGCCATTCTCGACCGCAAAAACGGCCCCATCACCCTGGACAAGCTCCGGGAAATTGCCCGGAAAATTGATACCAAAGATACCCAGGGCAATTACACCAAAGTCGGCTTTATTCCTCAGGTGGAACAGGGCTGGCATTATACCTGGGGCTTCCTCTTTGGCGGCGAATTTGCCGATCTTAAAGCGGGGAAAGTTACTCCCACCAATCCCGGCGTCGTTGCTGGTTTCCAGTTCCTCTATGACTGGAACAAGGAAATGGGCGTTCAGCAGGTGCAGACCTTTATTTCCAGCTATATGCCTCCCAACAATCCGCCCCAGCAGCATCCCTTTATCACCGGCAATCTTGCTATGATCGTTACCGGTGACTGGTTCCTGAATACCATGCGGACCTATGCCCCTGATGTGGAATACGATATTACCTACATTGCCTCCGCCAAGGCCGGCGACAAGCCTTCAACCTGGGCCGGCGGCTGGAGCTTCGTGGTTCCCACCGGTTCCAAGCGGAAAGAAGCGGCGATAAAATTCATCCGCTGGGCTTGCGGCGCCGATGGTCAGAGGATCTACACCAGGGATTCCGGGCACTGCCCCACGCTCCTCTCTATTTCCAATGAAGAGGCTATCTTCGCTCCTGAACAGGCTTATTTCCGTGAGGCCCTTTCCTTTACCAAGAGCCGCCCGCCCCTCCCGGTAGGCGCCCTTTATTGGGATGCGCTTTCTACTGCTCAGGACATGGTAGTGCAGAATGTTCAGACTCCCCAGCAGGCTCTTAAGCAGGCTGAGGATCAGACACAGCCCCAGCTCAACAAGTTCCTTCCGTTACAGTAGGATCCATCATTAGTGTCAACGGGGCTGCCTAAAAAGCAGCCCCTGTTGATTTTTCTGTTGAAAAAAATAAGGTCTATCTGAGGAGGGAATTATGATGATCTCCCGGCTTGAAAAACGTAATATAAGAAACGGATTGCTGTTCATCGCCCCCTGGCTTTTCGGATTTATTGTTCTTCAAATCTATCCTATCGTTTATTCTTTTTATTTAAGTCTTACCCAATACTCCGGTTTTGGAACGCCCATGTTTATCGGGCTTGGAAATTTCAAGGAATTTGCCTCGGACCCCATACTTCCAAAAACCATTTACAACACCCTTTTTTATACAGCACTGGCGGTGCCTATAGGTATTGTAGTGGCCATCGTCCTCTCATTGGCGATGAACCAGAATGTCAAGGAAGTTTCGGTGTACCGGGCCATCCTCTATCTTCCGTCAATCTTACCGGCCTTTGCGCTGGTTTTTGTGTGGATACTTTTTACCAATCCCCAGTACGGTCTTATGAACCGGATCTTTGTGAGTCTGGGTCTCCCCTTTATTGACTGGATAGGAGACCCCCGGTTTACCAAACCTTCGTTAGTGATTCTCGCCCAATACGGCGCGGGAGGGCCGGCCCTTATTTTTCTGGCATCCCTCCGTTCCATACCCAAGGACCTTTACGAGTCTGCGGATATAGACGGCGCCGGGGTTTTCAGAAAATTCTTTTCCATTACGCTGCCCATGCTTACGCCCATTATTCTCTATCAACTTATCATGGGGTTAAGCGGCGGGCTTCAGGTTTTTACCCAGGCGTACATTATTTCCGGCGGCGCGCGGGGCGGAACCGTGGGCTCCCAGAATTCATTGTTCTTCTACGTTCTGTATATTTTCCAGAGCGCCTTTAAATACTCCAGAATGGGGTATGCGGCCAGTCTTTCGGTCCTCTTCTTTGCGGTCAGCATCGTTATTGCGGCGATTGTTTTCCGCTGGGGACGCAGTTGGGTTAATTACGATGTATAAGGGAGGAAGCGGTACTGCGTACCGTTTCCGATTAACGTGGCAGCAAAGCTGCCATTTATAGGAGTATGCGGCAATGAATGATTTGGATAACTATCAGCGTCTTCAGCGCGCCAGAAACCTCAGATTAAAGCAGACCCGCTTTGTTTCCGAGAAAATTATTCCCCGGGTTATTCTGGTGATAATGTGTCTTTTTTTTCTCATGCCTTACTATTGGATGATTATCACCTCCCTTAAAGGAACGCTGGAACTGCGGGCCATTCCGCCGACCATTTTCCCCCGGGAATTTCACTTTGAGCATTATGCGGAGGCGGTTCAGTTTATTCCCTTCTTCCGGTATACCATGAACTCCATGACCATTGTCATTTTTGCGGTCATCGGAGCCGTTTTTTCCAATTCGCTGGTCGGCTACGGATTCAGCCGCATCGACTGGCGCGGAAGGGAAACGCTTTTCTACGTCGTTATCGCCACGATGTTTATTCCGTTCCCGGTATTGCTGGTCGCCCTTTTTGATATTTTCGCCAAGCTAAAGCTGGTAAACACATTTCTGCCGCTCATCATTCCGGCCTATTTCGGATCGGCCCTGTATATTTTTATGATGCGCCAGTATCTGTTTACCATTCCCAAGGAAATTTCCGATGCGGGTTTTATCGACGGCGCCACGGAATTCGAGATTTTCTATAAGCTCATTCTGCCCCTGATGAAACCGGTAATCGCCGTGGTGGCCATTTTTACCGCGCTGGGCGCCTGGAACGATTTCCTGGGTCCCCTTATCTACCTGCAGAATCAGGAGATGTATACCCTTTCCATCGGGCTTCAGTTTTTCCGTTCACAACACGAGGTGGAGTACAGCCTCCTCATGGCGGCTTCCACTTTGGTCGCCCTCCCGGTCGTGGTGATATTCCTCTGCTTCCAGCGGTTCTTTGTTTCCGGTATTACTTTGGGTGCGGTTAAAGGCTAATTTTTAGGGGGTATATTTTATGCTGCTGGGTTTGGAACGAGTCGGACGGATGTGTGTACAGCTCAAGGGCCAGGTTTATTCCCGGTCCCTTGCTATAAACGAATATGATTTTGCGGATGGTTGGTTTCACGATCCGGATGATCTAAAAAAACAAAATCTGTCCTGGCGGAAGTTTAAGCCCGGCGATCTCTGGGGCGGCCGGGATGTTCACGGCTGGTTTAAGGCGGAGGTAAAAATCCCCGAAGACTGGAAAGGCAAAACCGCCGCCCTGGTGTTTCATACCTTTGAGACAGGCTGGGATGCGGAAAACCCCCAGTTTTTTTTGTATGTGAACGGAAAACTTGTTCAGGGGCTGGATCAAAATCATCAGGAATATATCCTTTGCGAATCCGCCGCTGTGGGTGAGACTTATCAGATAGACCTGCAGGCTTATGGCGGCATGACCGGCGTGCCCTGCACACTCCACGGAAAACTCGTGTCCGTGGAAAATGATATCCGTTCTCTCTACTACGATTTGCAGGTCCCCGCATGGGCCTGTGAAAAGCTGGACGCCGGGGATAAACGGCGGATCGATATGCTCGAGGTGCTTAATGCTGCGGTGAACATCATCGAATTCCGGGAACCGTATTCTGCAGAATATTTTGGCAGCATCGCCAAGGCCCGCAGTTTTCTGGAAAAAGAATTCTACGAAAAATTCTGCGGTCATGAGGATGTTACGGTAACCGGCGCGGGGCATACCCATATTGATGTGGCTTGGAGATGGACTGTGGCGCAGACAAGGGAAAAGGCGGGCCGGAGTTTTTCCACTGTCCTTAATCTGATGAAAAAATATCCTGAGTATGTTTTTATGATGTCTCAGCCCCAGTTGTACCAGTTTGTCAAAGAAGATTATCCGGAAATTTACCGCGAGATAAAACAACGGGCTCAAGAAGGCCGCTGGGAAGAAGAGGGGGCCATGTGGCTGGAGGCGGACTGTAATGTAACTTCCGGCGAGTCCCTGGTGCGGCAAATTCTTTACGGCAAAAAGTTTTTTAAAGAAGAGTTTGGTGTTGAAAGCACGGTGCTTTGGCTGCCCGATGTGTTCGGCTATTCCGCCGCCCTGCCGCAGATTCTGAAAAAATCCGGCGTGAATGTTTTTGTTACATCGAAACTTTCCTGGAACCAGTTTAACCGTATCCCCTACGATACCTTTAACTGGCGGGGAATTGATGGCACGGAAATCCTTACCTACTTTATCACCGCCAAAGGCCCCTATCAGGATAAAAACAGCTTTTTCAGCACCTACAATACGGAATTACACCCCGGCTCCATCAAGGGCGCCTGGGACGATTACCGTCAGAAGGATGTTTCCAATGCGGTCATGCTGCCCTACGGGTTTGGCGATGGCGGCGGCGGCCCTACTTTTGAGATGCTGGAAATTGGCCGGCGCATGGCCCGGGGCATTCCGGGAATTCCCCGTTTCCGTTTCGGCAACATCACCGATTATTTTAAGGACCTGGAAAAAAAGGTTCTGGGAAACAGGCGGCTGCCCCGCTGGTCCGGGGAACTTTATCTGGAATATCACCGGGGCACCTACACTTCCATGGCCCGGAACAAAAGGGACAACCGCAAATCGGAGAATACCTATTTGGCGGCGGAAAAAATTAACACCCTTGCCATGGGTTTGGGGCGGCCCTGGCCCGCCGAAACCTTCAAAAAGAACTGGACAAACATTCTGCTTAACCAGTTTCACGATATTCTCCCCGGCTCCAGCATCAAAGAAGTGTATGACGTAACGGATAAAGAATACCGGAATATCCTCGCCGATGGCGGGAAGGAAGCCGCCGGGGCTTTGGCCTTTATCGCCGCCCGTATTCCGGTTAAGGGGCGAACGCTGGCAGCATATAACCCCCTTTCTTTTACCCGCGATGACATCGTTGAATTTGATCTTCCCGCCGGATTGAAACAGCCTGTTTTGATTGATGCATCGGGAAATGTGTATCCTGCACAAATTGCGGGGAACCGTGTTGTCTCTTTTGTCCGGGGCATACCGGCCAACGGGTATAAAACATTCCGCATCGAAGAGGATACGGAGGGAAAAGCTGCGTCAAAAAACCAGGGAATTACCATCAACAAAAAGACTTTGGACAATGATTTTTTCCATGTAGAATTTGACGATGCCATGAACTGCAGCTCCATTTACGATAAACGGAATCGCCGGGAACTTCTTAAAAAAGGAGAAATCGGCAAACGGCTTATCGCCTATGAAGATATTCCCCTGAATTTTGATAACTGGGATATTGATTCATACTATGTTGAAAAACCCCGCCCGGTCGATGATGTGGAAGAAGCAAAAGTTACCGAGGAAGGGCCGGTGCGTTATGCCCTGGAAATAAAACGGCGGTGGAACCGTTCCCAAATTCTGGAACGCATTTACATATACCCCGCATTGGACCGGATCGATTTTAGTTACGAAATCGACTGGAAACAATCGCAGGTGCTTCTAAAAACAGCCTTCCCGCTGGACATCAACGCCAATGAGGCTACCTATGAAATCCAGTACGGCAATATCACCCGGCCCACCCACAGTAACAGCTCTTGGGACGAGGCCCGTTTTGAATCCTGCGGCCATAGCTGGGCGGATATCAGCGAAGGCGGTTTTGGTGTTTCGCTCCTCAACGACTCCAAATACGGCTATGACATTCACGATGGGGTGATGCGGCTAACGCTCCTGAAAAGCGGCATTGATCCAAACCCCACTGCGGATCAGGAGATACATCATTTTACCTATTCCCTTTATCCCCACGCCGGAACTTGGAAAGAAGGCGGAACCCACGCCATGGCCCGCCGTCTCAACTCGGCGCTTTTGGCTCATGTGGAAGAAAGCCCCCACGGAGGCGATCTGGAAAACGAATACTCCTTTGTAGAGCTAAACCGGGACAATGTGATGATCGAAGTGATCAAAAAAGCGGAAGACAACGATGATATTATCCTGCGCCTCTACGAATACCAGAATAAGCGGACGGAGGCTGTGCTAAAATTCCACGACAGTTACCGCAAAATTTACGAGTGCGATCTTCTGGAGCGGCCTTTGGAGGCTTCTCTGCTGGAAACAAGTTTCCTTGGGGAAAACGCCGACCGGGTAAATCTTTTGGTGCAGCCCTACGAGATCAAAACGCTCAGGCTGGTGCGGTAGTTTTACACAGTTGTCATTATTTTTTTCGGTTTTCCGCTAAAGGTACCGCCGACTTTCACTGTCCTTAACCCGGGTGTAAAGCTCGATGTAACCTTTGGCGGGGCTGGCGGAAATTTTCCCCATGAGCACTTCTTCGATTTGGAAAAGACCCACCTCGGCCGACATGGTGACTTCCACCCGAATGGGTTTTTCCTGCCCCCGCAGTATGCGGACCTCTTCGATAGAGTTGGCGGAAAACTGGTGTATGTCTCCCGAACGGGGGCTCTGGGCCAGGGCAATGGGAATGCGGGCCCGGCCTTTCTGCATATCGCAGCCATCTGCCACCAGGATCACCCCGGCCTCCAGCGAATGGATGGCACGGTTTCCCATGTGGCCCGAAATGCACTCCAGCGCCAAAGAACGGACCATGGCCATTTTCGGGATGTTGTCCGGGTAGGCCAGAGCGACAAAGCGATCCAAAAGAGGATAGGCCAGATAAGCGCTGTGGAGCTCGTGATCCTGCCGGCCTATGGACATCCCTATGTCGTGAAGGCAGGCCGCCATGATCGCCCCCGTTAGGCTATCCTCAAAAGCGCCGGCTTCTTCTTTCTGTAAACTGGTTGGAATCCCCGCATCCCGGAGGAGGCCCAGCATAATTACCGCATTCAGGGCCACGGTTCTCATGTGGACAGGCCCGTGGTCGTTAAAACCCAGCCTTTTGATGGAAACCGTGTTGGCGTATTCCTGTATCGATTGGACTTCTTCATCCGCCAAAAGCTTTTTTACCGCCTCCAGGGCATTGGCGGAAAGTCCGAGGCCCGCGGCGGCTTCTATCAGCTTGGTTTCAAGGGCTATTTCTTTCTGTGATCTCATTCTTAAAATATACTCTAAATTTTACATTTTGGAACAGCCGCCGATAATCTAAGTATGTTTTCCAAGGCTGGTTTGTTTTTTGGTGTATTTTTGTTTTTCGCCGGGCTTGTCTTTTCCCAGGACCTGACCCTTAACACCGGTGATTTTAGAATAGAGCAGCGGACCGACGGGGGGTTCCATCTATATATACGGAAAAAGCCGGGCATCGGCTCGGTGCTTCTGGTCGAATCCACCCGGGACCCCCTGTACCGGGAAAACAACTATGCCTACCGCAGCCCCGCCTGGAATTCCGTCAATGGAGACGAGATCCGTATTCTCGATGGGCAGCCCATTCCCCGGGAGCTGCAGCTTTGGTCCCTGATCGATTCCACCCCCGAAAATCACCCTGAGCTGGGCCAGGCTTTTCATCTTTTTATCCCCTGGATTCTGGAATACGGCGCCGAAGATGCCCGCCACGGGGAAGTGTATGTGGTGAACGGCACCTACTTTAACGTGCGGGCTTTTAACCTGCCCTACGGCGACTACCGGGGCGCCTTTAAAGATAACCCCTATATGCTGGAGGTGTTGCAGCAGCCCCAGAGCGGCCCCCCGGAAGGCAACTACATGAAGGAAACGGTGGAAACTTTTTCCGAAATTGCCAAAGAGGGGATGCTGGAGATGGCGCTGGGGGCGGCGGATCTTACGGAAAAAATCAAAAGAATTCTGGAACAGGAAAAGGGAAAAACCGTGGATATCGTTATCTGTTTTGATACCACCGGTTCCATGAAGGATGATGTTGACGCAATCCGCGAAATGCTTACCCCCATGCTCCGTGACATTGTGGCCGAATTTATTTCGTTCAGAATCGGCATGGTTTTGTATAAGGACTATTTTGAGGAATACATCACCAGGGTGGTGCCCTTCACCACCGAATTTAATACTTTTCAGAAAACGTTGAACGGTATACGCACCGGCGGCGGGCGGGATATTCCCGAGGCGGTCCACGAGGCGCTTTACGAGGCGGCGGTTAAATTTACCTGGGAAGCGGAAAGCAGGCAGATCATCCTGATCGGAGACGCCCCTCCCCATCCCCGGCCCCGGGGCAGAATCACCGAGACCATGGTAAAGAAGGCCACCGGGGATCGCTCAATAAAGGTGAACGCGATTATTCTTCCTCAGTAGGCGGCCTCTGGAGGATCCGGTGTTTTGCTTTTTTTTGCCGTTATTATCTCGATCTTTTCCAGAGCGATTTCCGACAGACGTTTGAATTCCGGGGGGAGATTTCCCTCTGTGTCGGAGACATAGCGGGCAAGGAGGGTGTGGAATTCGTTCCTGGCTTCATTGTATTTTTTTTGCTTGTAGTGGATAAAGGCAATTTCATAATCCGCAGCGCAGATTGCATCGGCATTGGTGGGGAACCGTTCAAGGATGGCCTCGTAATACTGGATCGCCCGGTTATAGCGGTTACGGTCCGAAGCTTCCTGCCCCTGCTGAATCAGCTTCTCGGGGGTTGCGTCTTCGGGGATATCCACCGGGCCGGAGGAACAGGCGGCAATAATGATTATAAAAAAGAAAAGGGGGAGATACTTGCGTTTCATATTGATAGTATTGTATAAAACAGGTTTATAGACAAGCCCATGGGCAAGTACATCATTATAATGTATAAATATTCTAAAAACCTTGACAAAAGTAAATATTTATGCAAAATCCAAATATGAGGAGAAAGTAATGAAGGCGGGAATTATTGGGGCGACGGGGTATGCGGGGGCGGAGTTGATCCGGCTTCTGGCTTCCCATCCCCATATTGATGGAATGGCGCTTTCGTCGGTGAGTTTTGAAGGCGAGCGAATCGAAAATGTGTATCCCCACTTTTTGGGCAAGGTTTCCGCCCCGCTGGAGAAACCCGAGGCGGTGATTTCCGGGGCGGATGTGGTTTTTTCGGCCCTGCCCCACGGGGTCGGCGAGCCTTTTGCCAAAGAGTGTGTGGAAAAGAAGATACCCTTTATTGATTTTTCCGCGGATTTTCGTTTTGATGATGATGAAGAAACTTTTCAGGCCTGGTACGGTAAGCCCTACGTGCATCCGGAACTGCGGCGTTTTTCGGTCTACGGCCTCCCGGAGCTGAACCGGGAAAAGATCCGGGCCCTGGCGGCTTCCCATCAGGTGATCATCGGGAACCCCGGCTGTTATCCCACCGGAGCCTCCCTGGGAGTTTTCCCGGCGCTGGCAGCCCCCGGGCTGGCCGGGCTTGCAGCCTCCGAGGGGACCATTATTGTGGATGCGGCTTCGGGGGTTACCGGGGGCGGCCGTGAGCCCCAGAAGTCATTTCACTACCCCGAATGTGCGGATGCCATGGCCCCCTACAAGGTTGGCGCTCACCGGCATACGCCGGAGATCAGCCGGAATTTTAAGGCCATGTCCGCCGCTGCTCCGGCTTTGATTTTTACCCCCCATCTGGCCCCCATGAACCGGGGGATTCTCAGCACCATCTATATTCCTTTGAAACCGGAATGGCAGGTAACAGGCGGAGGTTCAAAAGGCGATAAACCGCTGCGGCCCCCGTCAAAAGAAGTGGAAAAAAAGGCTGCAGAGATACGGCAGCTCTATGCGGATTTTTATAAGAATGAGCCCTTTGTGCGGGTCCTGCCTGAGGGAATTGCCGGGACCAACCGGGTAAGGCAATCCAACTTTTGTGATATTTCGATACACCTGGAAGCGGGGGGGGGCACCCTCATCGTGGTGAGCGCTATCGACAATATGGTGAAAGGAGCGGCAGGTCAGGCGGTTCAGAATATGAATATCATTTTTGGTTTTAAGGAACAGGCAGGGCTTGAGGCTGTTCCGTCAGTATTTTAGGAGTCTGTTATATATGAAAGAAATTTCGGGCGGGGTTTGCGCCCCAAAAGGTTTCAGGGCCGGCGGTATCTGGTGCGGCATCAAGGCCGGTTCCAAAAAACGGGATCTGGGGCTGATCTATTCGGAAAAACTCTGCACCGCAGCGGCGATGTTCACCACGAACATTGTCAAGGCCGCCAGTGTTATTGTCAGCCGGGAGCATCTGGCGGACGGAAAACTCCGGGCGGTGATTGCCAACTCGGGCAATGCCAATGCCTGCACCGGCGAGGCGGGTTTACGGGCTAGCCGGCGTATGGCGGAATTAACGGCGGAGGAATTTGCCCTGCGAAACGAAGATGTAGCGGTAGCGTCCACGGGCGTTATCGGCGTGCCCCTGCCCATAGCGGTGATCGAAAGCGCCGTCACTTCCCTGGCAAATTCTTTGCAGGGCGATGCGGCGGGCCACGAGGCGGCGCTGGAGGCGATCATGACCACGGACATCCGTAAAAAAGACGGGGCCGTGGAAGTGGTAATCGACGGCGTAACGGTAAAGCTTGGGGGCATGGTCAAAGGTTCAGGCATGATTCACCCGAACATGGCGACGATGCTGTGTTTCATCACCAGTGATGCTGCTATATCCCGGGAGATGTTGGATAAAGCCCTGCGCAGTGCGGTGAAACATTCCTTTAACCGGGTTACGGTGGACGGCGATACTTCCACCAACGATACGATCCTCGTGATGGCCAACGGTATGGCGGGAAATAATCTGATCGATAAAGACGGCCCCGCCTACGATGCCTTTGCCGAGGCACTGGAAAGCCTCTGTGTAAAAATGGCCAGGGCCATGGCCCGGGACGGCGAAGGCGCCACCAAACTGGTAACTGTCTCCGTAACAGGCGCTGCGGATGAAGATACCGCCGAAGCATTGGCAAAATCGGTGGCTTCGTCAAGTTTGGTTAAAGCCGCCTGTTTCGGCGCCGACGCAAACTGGGGCAGGGTCCTCTGCGCATTAGGTTATGCGGGTAAAGATTTTGATCCTGAAAAAGTTGACGTGAGCTTTTCCGGCGATGCGGGGGAAATTCTGGTGTGCCGTTCCGGCGCTTCGGTATCTTTTTCCGAAGATGAGGCGAAGAAGATCCTCAGTGCAGAAGAAATCGGCATCAAGGTGAGCATGGGAAAAGGTCCCGGCAGTGCCGTAGCATGGGGATGCGATTTGAGTTACGATTATGTGAAGATTAACGGAGATTATCGATCATGAGTGATATTGCGAACAGTAATAGCAGCCGGGCGGAGGTGCTGATCCACGCCCTGCCTTATATTCAGGCCTTTCAGGGTAAAACTGTGGTGGTCAAATACGGCGGTAATGCCATGATCTCCAGTACCCTGAAAGCGGCGGTGATACAGGACATCATTCTGATGTCCTGTGTGGGCATTCGCACCGTGCTGGTCCACGGCGGCGGCCCGGAGATCGATTCCATGCTGAAAAAAACCGGCAAGGAAAGCCGTTTTGTTCAGGGCCTCCGCTACACCGATGAAGAAACCATGGAAATTGTGCAGATGGTTCTCTGCGGCAAAGTGAACAAGGATATTGTTTCTTTGATACAGCAGGCCGGCGGAAAAGCCATGGGGCTCTGCGGTATAGACGGCGGTTTGCTTAAGGCCCGGCGTTTGCATAATCAGGATCTGGGCCTGGTGGGGGAAATTGAATCGGTGGATGTGCCTATGCTGAACGCCGTTCTGGAAAGCGGCGCTATTCCGGTAATATCATCGGTAGCGTTAGGCATTGGCGAAGATGCGGGGCGCTCGCTGAACATTAACGCTGATACTGCCGCCGCAAAAATTGCCGCCGGCGCCGGCGCGGAAAAGCTCATCCTCATGACCGACGTGCGGGGCATCTTCCGTGATATACAGGATGAAGATTCGCTCATCAAAACAGCGGATGTTGCGGAACTGGAAGAGCTGAAACAGAAAGGCATTGTCAGTAAGGGAATGATTCCGAAGGTTGAATGTTGCCGCCTTGCCCTGGAAGGAGGCGTGAAGAAGGCCCACATTATTGACGGCCGCATCCTTCACGCCCTCTTAATCGAACTCTTTACCGATGAGGGAATCGGTACGATGATTTGCTAAGGAGATAATTATGAATGATGTTTTTATGAATACATATCACCGGCTGCCGGTAACTTTTGCCCGGGGAGAAGGCTCCCGGCTTTTTGACGTGAAGGGGAAATCGTATCTGGATTTCAGCTCCGGCATCGCGGTGAATTGTTTGGGCCATGGAAACCCGGCGCTGGTAAAGGCCATTGCGGATCAGGCGGCGAAACTGAATCATGTGAGCAATTATTATCAGAGTGATGTGTCCGCAGCGTTTGCGGAAAAACTTGTGGAGGCCTGTGCCAATGCGGGAATGAAAAATGTGTTTCTGGGAAATTCCGGCGCGGAGGCCAACGAGGGCGCCTGTAAAATCGCCCGGAAATATTCTCTGAAAAAATACGGCCCGGGGCGGCACCGGATCGTTACGCTTAAGGGAAGTTTTCACGGCAGGACTATCACCACATTGGCCGCTACGGGGCAGGACAAATTCCACAAAGACTTCGGCCCCTTTACCGAAGGTTTTGCCTATATTCCCGGTGGTGATATAGCAGCTCTGGATGCGGCGCTGGATAGAAATTTAGTGGCGGGGCTTTTAATCGAAGCCATTCAGGGTGAAAGCGGCATTGTGCCCCAGACGGCGGAATACATTGACGCGGCGGCAAAAATGTGCGCCGAGCGGGACATCCTCCTTATGTTTGACGAGATACAATGCGGTGTGGGCCGGACCGGAACCTTCCTGGCCTGTGAAGCTTACGGGGTCAAAGCCGATGTGATAACCCTGGCCAAAGGACTTTGCGGGGGCGTTCCCGCCGGGGCAGTATTGGCCGGAGAAAAAGCCGCGGATGTTTTCGAGTCAGGCGATCACGGTTCCACCTTCGGGGGAAATCCCCTGGCAGGGGCCGCGGGCCTGGTGGTATTAAAGACCGTCACCGATCCGGCCTTTTTAAAAGAGATCAAACGGAAGGGTGAAAAAATTGTTGATACGATCCGGTCCTGGAAACACCCCCGGGTAAAAGAGGTCCGGGGCCGGGGCCTGATGATAGGCGTGGACATTGAAGCCGATGCATGGCCGATCCTGGAAGTCGCTTTATCGAAGGGCCTGCTCCTTCTTTCCGCGGGAACAAAAACCTTGCGCTTCCTCCCCCCCTA
>BNUV01000051.1 GCA_025997615.1 Spirochaetia bacterium | reverse complement strand
AATTCGATAAAGCTGCCGGAAATTGAACGGATTATGATCACCGGCGCCGGGGCTACCATGATCGACAAGGACCTTTTCGGAGTTCCCACGGAGAAGGTAGACGAGATCAGCGCCATCGGCATCGGGGGAATGTTTCTTTCCGGCCGGGACAACATCGTTATCATCAACATAGGTACGGGGACCGCGGTGATCTACGCGGTAAAGGATAAGATCCTCCATCTGGGCGGCTCCGGGGTGGGGGGCGGCACCATACTGGGGCTTTCAAAAAAACTTATCGGTATGTCCCGTTTCAGCGATGTGATGGAGCTGGCGGAGCAGGGAACCCTTAACCAGGTGGATCTTCTGATCGAGGACATCATGGAGACCGATATTAGTTTTCTGCACAAAGGCGCCACGGCCTCCAACTTCGGGAAGATGCTGGATACGGCCCGGAACGAGGATATCGCTTTGGGCATCATCAATCTGGTTTTTCAGGTTATCGGCATGATGGCGGTTTTTGCGGGGCGGAGTAAAAACCTTGACCGGGTGGTCGTCACCGGAGCGGGGAGCCATAATCCTATCGGAAAAAAAATTATGAATATCATTACGCAGATGCATTCTGTTTATTTTGAATTTCCCGAAGATGCGGAATACACCACCGCCATTGGCGCGGGACTTTTTCGGGGAAACAAAAATTATTTTTAGGGGGAATTTATGAAACGGGCCTTGCTGGGCAGAACAGGAATTACCGTGAACAAAGAAGCCTTCGGCGCATTGCCGGTGCAGCGGGTCGGGATGGCGGAGGCGGTAAAGCTTTTACAAAAAGCCCTTGACGGGGGAATTAATTTTTTTGATACCGCCCGTGGTTACAGCGACAGCGAAGAAAAAATCGGCAATGCCTTATCACACCGGCGGGATGAATTTATTCTGGCCACAAAAACGCCGTCTAAAAATGCGGAAGGTTTTTGGAAAGATCTGGAAACAAGTTTGGGAAAACTTAAAACAGATCATATTGATATTTACCAGTTTCACAATCCTGATTTTTTCCCGAGACCCGGTGACGACACGGGCCTTTACGAAGCCATGGTCCAGGCAAAAGCCCAGGGGAAGATCCGTTTCATCGGCATTACCAATCACCGGCTGCCTTTGGCAAAAGAGGCGGTGGAGAGCGGCCTCTACGATACGCTTCAGTTTCCCTTCAGCTATCTTTCCAACGAAGATGAAATTAATTTAACCCGCCTCTGTGCGGAAAAAAATGTGGGCTTCATCGCCATGAAAGCTTTAAGCGGCGGCCTTATCACGGATATTGATGCGGCCCAGGCCTGGATGGCCCAATACGCCAATGTGGTGCCCATCTGGGGCATACAGCGGGCCAGTGAGCTGGAAGGCCTTCTGGGGGCGGCGGAAAAAAACAGCGGCCTTTTGCCGGAACATGAACGCCGCATCGAAACGGATCGCAGGGAATTGAGCGGTACCTTTTGCCGGGGCTGCGGTTATTGTATGCCCTGTCCCGCGGAAATCGAAATCAACACCTGTGCCCGGATGCCTCTGCTTTTGCGGCGTGCCCCCAGCGCCCGTTTTCTTTCACCCGAATGGCAAAAGGAAATGGCAAAGATCGAACATTGCCGGCACTGCGGACATTGTGTAAAGCATTGTCCCTACGGCCTTGATACGCCGGGGCTTTTGAAAAAGAGCTATCAGGATTATCAAACATTCCTTAGGGAAGCTCCAGCCGCCATGTAATGGTACCGCTCCAATCTTCGGGAAATTTTGCCGATGCCAGTTTTAAACTCAATCGGCCGTTTTTTGCGCGGACCGATGCCCGTATGGAAGTATCCCAAAGGTCGTCTTTTTTTTCGCTGGCGGTGTATCCTACCTTGGCGCCGAAGGAAAAGCTCCCGGGGTTGCAGGTAATTTCTCCCGCCAGACGGGCCGAATCAAAAACCGTAGAATCGTCCGGCACGGGAAAAGGCAAAACATGATCCTCCGCAGAACTTAAATGATTGATTTTTCCGTCCAGCACGCCGCCCCATATTCCGTATTTTAACCCCACCAGGGCCCCTGCACTGTCTTCAATCTTTGCCAGGTTCTGGGCATTCCTGTTCAACTCCAGCGAAATCCGGCTGAACCGTAAAGTAATTTTTGATCGGGGCGGCGCTGCGGGAAAACGGTAATAAATTTGACTGGCGATTCGATCAAAATCTTCTCCGAATTCCGGCCCCCGCAAAACCGCCGCCACCCGGAAAAGACCGTTCCGCACACCCTTCCGATCAAGGCGGGCGCCGATCCTGAAACCTTCTTTCACCACCGATCCGTCCCTGCCCACATACCGGTCCCCCGAAGCATCGGCGGCCAGGGAAAACTGCCAGGGTTTATCACCAAACCGGAGCCCCACATTTCCGTAGAGGCCCTGGCCGTAGGCAAAGGTTTCCGAATAGGCCCAATCGGAAGCAAGCCCCCACAGCGGGCTGTTAAAAAGAAAACCAAGGGCATAGAAGCGGAAATCCCGCTCCGGCAAAGGCGGCGTTTCGGAAAACCACGCCGAAGCTTCCCGGTACGGCAGCGTTTTCCCGGTGTAAAATCCCTCCAGCCGCATTTCTGTTTTCGGTTTGATGATCCAGTCAATGCCTCCGCCAAATGCGGGGGTCAAATCGTTTTCCAGCAGCGTCGATGCAAAAAACCGCAGCGGCCCCAACTGCGGCGTTCCCAAATACAGATAGGCCTCCGGTTTTTTCGTGGACGAGGGCTCCGTCTTCAAATCGGCCGACTGGGGCTTGTGGTTTTCCACATAAGGCGCCGCCCGGATCCACGGGTTTTTAAGCCGCGCAGGCAGCCCCCATTCATCAACGATGCCGTAAAGCACCCGCGATGCCGTGGGCCTGTGGTAAATTCCCCCGTTCAAAGCGCTGATCCCCGCATCAAAATCCGCCGTCCGCCGGTCCGTGAAAAGCCCCCGCAGGGAAAGATCCCACCAGGGCAGATCCAGGGCCAAATTCACCCGGTTGACGGTATTTTTTTCCGTCTCCCAGGATCCGGACCAGTAAAAATGCGGCGCAATTCCCCAAAAATCAACCGGTGTAACCGTCGGTGTAACCACTGGTTTATCCGCCGCAGACCCGCGAACCCCTGCCGCCGCCAGAAGCCCCGCCAAGAGGGCCCCCCGCAAGAGAATATATCTTTTCATGCCCTTTTAAGGGCGCTGCCATGTAAAATGCTTTAATGGATTGAGAATATTCAGAAAAAAGGGATGATGAGGCTTACAGCCGGGCCTTATCCTGCCACACGAGGCTTTCTTCAAAACCTTCGATGGATTTAACCAGCGACAGCCAGTAATCCGCCTCATTTTTGGAAGTGTAGGGGCCGACACGGACACGGAAGAAAGACTTGCCGTTGACATCGCGATTTTCAATGACCGCCGTAATACCTCTGCCCGCAAGAGATTCCTTAACCACTTCGGCGCGGGACATGGCGGAAAAAGATCCGGTCTGGATCCAGAAGGTGTCGTAAACGGCGGCGGAAACCTTGGGACGGGCTGCAGGTTTTGTTTCCGTTACAGATCTTGTTTCTTTTTTTATTGATTGGGGAGCGGGAGCAGCGGTTGTTTTTTTCTCCGCCGGGGCGGTATTGCGTACTACGGTATTACGGGACGACGAAGCCGTATCGGGAACCGCCACGGTACGGGGGCGGGGTACATCAATAGTTACCGGGGCAGTGATGGAATTTGTTTCCCCCGGACGGGGCGCCGGATCTTTTTGATCACTGTTTATATAATAATTTGTTTCCTGAGGGATTTCCTGGCTGGCCGGTAATGGGTTCAGACCCTGTATGCCGCTGGTGTTTTTGATGATGTCCACGGCGTCCACGGAGACAGGTTCTCTGACCGCCACTGCATGGCTTTCGGAATTTTTTTTGGACCGTAGGCCCGGTGAAAATGCCAGAAGAGCGGCGCCGACAACGATAACCAGAAACACGCCCACCGAGATGGTCACAAGAAGTAATTTTTTCTTTTCCATATCAATTATCCCCAATTCCCAACTGGGAAAGAATTTTATCTATCTGTTTTTCCAAATTCTTCCCGATATTATTCACCGTATAAATATCGGCAAATTTCGTCAAATATTGAGCGTTAAATGATTTTTGGCTGGCGAAGCGGCGGAAAATCTCCTTCCATGGCAGCTTGTCCCGGTGTTTTGCCCGGAGCAGCCGGATACAGAGCGGCGCCTTAACGATGATCAGGGTGGAAAGATTTACGAACGCGGATGATTTGTGGATCAGGGCGGCGTTGAGGACGCAGGGGCGGCCCTGTTGAGCTTCTATCCACTGGGCCGTAAGACGATTGGTCCCGGGGTGAACGATGTCCTCCAGGGCTTTGAGCTCTTCATTTTTGCCAAAAACTTTTTCACCTAAAAGGCGGCGGTTCACCCGGCCCTTCCCGTCCAGCACCGAGGGGCCGAACCGGGCTGCCACAGCGTCCTTTTCAAGATCCAGCACCTGGTGGCCCAGCTTGTCCACATCCAACACCGGCAGCCCCCGGGCCTCCAAAAAGGCGGCGGCATAGTTTTTCCCGGCGCAATACGAGCCGGCGAGGCCTATGATCATCAATGAAAATCGCCCCAGCGTTTACCGGTTTCCACCGAAACCCGGAGGGGTATCTTTAGCTTTACGGCGTTTTCCATTTCTACCCGCACCAGTTCCGCCGCTTCTTTGGCATCTTCTTTTGGGGCTTCGAGGATCAGCTCGTCGTGGACCTGTAAAAGCAGCCTGGCGGAGCTTTTTACCGCGCTTAGTTTTTTGTCCAGATTCAGCATGGCGGTTTTAACGATGTCCGCCGCCGAGCCTTGTATTGGCGTGTTCACCGCCACCCGTTCCGCCGCCGCCTTTTCGGTTTTGTTCCGGGAATTGATCTCCCGGATAAAACGCCGCCTGCCAAAAATGGTGGAGGCGTATCCTGTTTCCTCGGTGGTTTTGATAAGCCCGTCGATGAAGCGGCGTATCCCCGCATAGGTTTTGAAATAAGCCTCGATAAAGGCCGCCGCATCGGTACGGCTGATCTTCAGCTCGTTGGAAAGGCGGAAGGCGCTCATGCCGTACATCACCCCGAAGTTGATGGTTTTTGCCATACGCCGCTGGTCCGCGCTGACGGCTTTTTCGGGGATGCCGAAGATGAGGGCGGCGGTGCGGGCGTGAACATCTTTACCCTCGGTGAAGGCCGCCAGAAGATTTTCATCTTCGGAAAGATGGGCCAGCACCACCAGCTCGATCTGGCTGTAGTCGGCGGAAATCAGCAAATGGCCCGGCCTTGAAACAAAAGCTTCCCGGATACGGCGGCCTTCTTCATCACGGATGGGAATATTCTGCAGATTCGGTTCACGGCTGGAAAGGCGGCCCGTGGCGGTACCGGTCTGGATAAAGTGGGTGTGGATACGCCCTTCCTTGTCGGCCTCATCTGCCAGGGTATCAACATAGGTGGACTTGAGTTTTGCCAGTGTCCGGTGGCGGAGGATCAGGGCGGGGACCGTGTCTTCCCGGGCGAGCTCCTCCAGCACCGCCACATCGGTGGAGTAGCCGGTTTTTGTTTTTTTCCCGGGCTTGAGTTTCCGCTCGACAAACAAAACTTCCTGGAGCTGCTTGGGGGAAGAGAGGTTAAATTCATGGCCCACGGTTTTCCAGGTATCGGTTTGAATCTGATCCAGTTCCCCGGCCAATTCGACACCGTAGTCCCGGAGCGCCTTTGGTTCTATCCTGATGCCGGCGCCCTCCATCTCCGCTAAAACCGGCAGCAGGGGCATTTCCAGATCGGTAAAAAGCTTTTGCGAGGATGATTTTTTCAAAGGGCCTTCCAGATAATTTTTAAGGCGCAGGCAAAAGTCAGCATCTTCGGCGGAATAGCGGGTGGCGGTTTCCAGATCCACCATATCGAAGGTACCGCCCTTGGGGACGATAGAAGCGTAGGCCAGGGGGCTATGATCAAAAAGGTAGGAGGTCAACGAGTCCAGGGAATAGTTGTTCCGCTCGGGGTCCACCACCCAGGCCGCCACCATGGTATCCCAAATTTTGCAGTTCCACCGGGGGATGCCCCAGCCCCGTGTTACCTTGTAGTCAAATTTTGCGTTATGAGCGGCAATAATCATTGTCGAATCGGCGAGTAAAGGCGCCAAAAGGCACCGGACTTTTTCGGGATCGAGGAAGGGGCTGTCCGCTTCCCCCTCTACGGCGGCTTTGTGGGGGGCCACCGGCGCGTAAAAAGCCTCTTTGGGCTTTAAGGCCAGGGAGATGCCTATGGGCCGGGAATTCCACGCATCCAGGGAATCGGTCTCGAAGTCCAGCGCCAAAAGGCCCTGTTTTTTTGCCGCCGCCAAAAGGCTTTTCAGTTCCGCCATGTCGAGGATGGTTTTGTAGACGCCCTCTCCCAATAAAGCCTTGTCTACCGGCTCTTCGCCGGGGGATGAGGGAGCGGGGGTGTTACCATATATATCACTATCCGTGTTACCGGCGGCCTGTTTTATCACCTTGGGATCCAATGCTGCCTTGGGATCCAAGGCTAAGGCGCTTTGGCGTATGCCTTCCCGCAGTAAAACCTGCGCCCCGGAGGAGCGGTTCAAGTTTTCCACGGATAAATCATCAATATTTTCGATGGAAATGGGGGCTTCGTATTCCAGGGCGATGAGGGATTTGGAAAAATAGGCGCTTTCCTTGCCTTCGGCCAGCTTTTTCCCCACGGCGCCTTCGATTCCGGCGATGTTTTTGTAAATTTCGTCCAGCGAGCCATAGCGGCCCATCAGCTTGACGGCGGTTTTTTCGCCAATGCCCTTGACACCGGGCACATTGTCGGAGGCGTCGCCGGTAAGGGACAGGAGGTCCAGTATTTTTTCCGGGCCCACCCCCCATTCGGCCTTCACTTCTTCCACACCGGTAAGCTCGTAGGCCAGTCCTTTGCCGGATGCGCCGCTTTCGCTCTTGTTTTTTGACGGCCGCAGTTCCCAGGCCCCCTCGGACACCAGTTGGAGCAGGTCTTTATCGGAGGACAAAATGTAGCACTGCCGCTTTTCCTTACGGCATTTCCAGGCCAGGGTGGCGATAATGTCATCGGCCTCGTAGCCTTCCAGCGCCAGAACGGGTACACCCAAGGCCTTGAGGAATTCTTCCACCAAAGGCACCTGCTCATGGAGGTCTTCCGGGGCCTTTTGGCGGGTAGCCTTGTATGCGGGGTATTTTTTGTGGCGAAAGGTGGGGCCCCGGGAATCGAATACCGCCGCCAGCCGCAGGGGTTTTTGGAGGCCACTCGGGGAGGCACCACCAACCGGGGCCAGGGCTCCTTCATCAATAAGGGTGATGAGGGTGCGGGCGAAACCGAAAAGGGCGGAAACGTTTTTACCGGCGGAGTTGCGGAGGGGGTGCGAAAGAAAGGCAAAATAGGAACGGTAGATGAGACCGTAGGCGTCGATTAAATAGAGGGGTGATTTCATGTTCCATTTATATCAGCATTAGCCCCGAATATCAATCACCGTGCCGGCGCCGGTCTGGGTGTAGAGGGATTTGCCCCGGTAGGGATTAAGGGGCCGGGCGGAGGCGATTTCGGTGTTGAGGGTGGTCATGCGGCGGGACAGCAGCTCCTGATTCCGCTTTGACCGGGCGGCGGCTTCGGTACGGAGGCCTTCCAGCGCGGCTTTAAGGTCCGGCACATCGTCATTTTCACCGGATTTTGCCAAGGCCCGGTACATATCATTCAGAGGATCTATCACCTTTTGGATGGAAAAAATATCCGCCACGATCTGTTCTTCCAAATCAACATGGCTGACAATTTCATCGGCGGAACCATTTTCAATGGCTTTTTTCTGGCTTTCCAGCGTATCAAGGTAGGTTTTAAAGCGATCCCGCTGGGATTTAAGGAGCTCCCGAAAACGTTTAAGGATGGCGACCCGTTGTTGAACAACCGGGGGTTGAAGTTCTTCGGGAGGGACGGCAGACATAAAACTCCTCTTTGACAGCCTCTTAACCGGCGATATTTAACCCTGCGACCGGCCTGGAAACATTTTCACCGGCGGTTTTGGCGGCGATTTCACCCCAGGCGCCCCGGAGTTCGTTCAACATATTGCGGACTATGGTGATACGCCGTATGTCATGGCGGACATTGGCCTCCAGAAGCTCCTGATTAAACCAGGTGTAGAGGGAAAAAAGGTTTTTGGCAATTTCGCCGCCCTGTTCAAAGTCCAGAGAGACCATCAGCTCGGTGATAATTTCCTGGGCCTTCAACACCGTCTTGCTGATCTGCTCGATTTTACCCGGATCCTGTTTCCCGTTCTGGCCGGTACTCAGAAGCTCCAGCCCCCGGTCAAGATTTTTTACTGCCTCATCGTACAAAACGACAATAAGCTGCCCCTGGCTGGCGGTTTTTATACGGGTTTCACGGTAGGCGGATAATGCATTTGTATAAGCCAAAATATTCCCCCATCTTATCTTTTTTTATCGGTTTTTGGAAAAAAACCTTTAGGCTTTTTTCAAAAATTTTTTTACAGGGCCGATTCCAGATATTCGGTGAGAACCTCGAGGTAATCCTCTTTAACCTTTTTTTCCGCCGCATTGATGGCAAAACGGTCGGCATTATCCTGCGATGCGTGGCCTTCGCGGCCGTTGATGTTGTAGGGAATAAGCACCTGGCCGCTGGTTTTGTCCGTCAGCTGGGCATCGACCACCCAGGTGGTAAATTTGTTGTTGTTTCCCGGGAAGGTGACCGGCTTCAACGATACGGTAACATTGATAACAAACCGTGAGTTGTTGTTACCGGGGCGGAAACCTTTGCCGGTCAGCGCGGAAGAAAAGGCATTTTTGATGCGGTTATTGTCGTCCCCCGTCACCGTAACGTTGACAGGAATTGTTTTAGCCACATTGGAAGCCTCGAAACGGTACTCTTCCCCGGATTTTAGCTCGGCTTTCCGGTAGGGCGCCCCCAGAACCGAAAGGACATTGGCAAAAACCCCGTTGGTATCCGCCAGGGTGGCGGCGAGCTGGTACCGGGCAATGGCATCAAAAGAGGCTCTATCGGCGGAGGGTATGTTAAGGCTTTTTTCGATAAGCTGAAGGTTTGAATCGATCATATCGGTGTAAAGCTGCCGGGCCTGGGGAATCTGCATAACCGCCACGGCATAAAACGTTTTTGTCCGGGTATCCTGCCAGCGGTCGCCGATTTCCGCGCCGATAAGCTGGTTCATGGAGGCGGACCGGGAAATGGCTTCCTCGCTGGCCACGCTGTTTTGCACCGAAACGGAGCCGCTGGAAACTTTTTCCTTGTAGGTTTCCACGATGGAAAGGTTGTCCGAAATTTTTTGGCCGAAAATGGATACCATTTCACCAAAGGCCCGGGCATCGGCCATTTCACGATTGGGGCCGCTCCCAACGGCGGATTTATAGAGAGATGGATTATAGGCATCGGCAGGGCGGTTTACCCAATTAGGCCTACCCGAGCCGTCTTTGGTGATTTCCGGGGGCGGCGCCTGGCCGACGACAGGGGCCGGGGTATGACACGCCGTTATACAAATGACAGCAATTAAGCACGCGGATTTCAAGAGTTTCATAAATCCTCACTTAAAAAAATTATTTTGGTTTGGCTATGACCAAAGTCCATACCTGATTATTGGAACGATCTACCCAGGTTTCAAGGACATAAAAATTAACCAGAGCCGCCTCGCTTACCTGGGTGACGGAAGATCCGGTGGAACCATTTCTATCGGAATCCACCGTGTCCGTTCGGGTGGAAACCTGGGAGATGATAAGAGCGGCGGCGTTTTCGTAGGACTTGATAACCGTGTTCTTAAAACGGCTATGGGGGCGGGCAAAACCAACTCCGGCCATAAAATCACCAATTTCTGTCGGCTGATCCTTGACCCACCAGGGTTTGCCACCCACGGAAGCTTTAGATTGATAGGAAGGATTGCCGGCCAGAGAGGCGCCGCTGTAGGTAAAACGGACCAAAACGGCACCGCTGACCCGCACCACATCTTTTTCCGGGTCGAAATTCAAGCCGCCTATATATTTAGCATAGTCGGTATCGTGGGACAAGGTAAAAGTTGTATCGGCATAGTATTCCAGTATATTGGCGCCTATGGCGTTTACGGTGTCCACCCGGCCCCGCAAACCATGGAAAAGGGCGATTTTACGGGCGGCGTCTTCTTTGGCGCTGGTTATTTCGGCATCCCGGCTGGTCATGGGGTTGCTGATACCTATGATGACCAGGGTTCCGCCTGAAGGCTGGGTAACAAAGTAACCTGCATCGTACTGGACTTTTATAGGGCTGGCAGCGGCATTTCCCGCTGAAACAGATGCTGAAGAATCTGAAGGGCCGGTTGTAAGGCAGGAAGCAAAAAATAAAGCAAAACCTACAACAAATACCGGGGAAAGTCTAATCATGATAACCTGTTATACCGGAACTCTAAAAAAAAGTAAAGGGCACGGAAGCCGTGCCCTTTATTCGTACTTACGCAGGTAATATTAGTTGGAAACTACCTGGGGACCGTCGGCATTGACTTTATCGAAGGCGGTGTTCATCCGGGATTCGGCATCGAAGGAAAGCATGGCGGGGACAGCCAGTTTAGCGGCGGCCACGTTCTGGTTGATTTCCTTGGCGACATTGTTTTTGCCGTACTGAACTACGGCCCAGTAGGTACCGGAACCGGCGGGATACTCATCCACGTCCACCACGACAGAACCCTGGAGGGTGGATTTGGAAAGAGACAGGGTGAATTGTTCCTGGAACGCAACCGAAGAAGCAGGATCAACCTCGCTGGAGGCGCTGTAATCCCGGATCATGTCCTGGATCATGCTGTTAAGCTGGCGGGAAATATCCGCACGGGCCCTTGTCTGAGCGAAAGTCATGGACTGACTGGCAGAAGCCAGTTTCGCCTGTCCAATGCCGATAAGAGCATCTTCAGGGATGTTCTTCATGGCTGCTTTTACGAAATCAGGAACACCGCCGGGAACTTTCCGTTCCGCAGATGCCGCAGCAGAGGATCCGCCGCTGCCACCGGTTGATGCACAAGCAGCCAGGCTAAAAACCAGGGCCGCCACAGTCAAAAGACCAAAAATCTTCTTCATTCTTTTTCTCCTTACTATTGATAATGCCGCCAAGCGGCATCAATCATAATATACACCATTGGGGAGATTTTTTTCAACCCTCCGGATAAAAAACCTAAAAATCTTAGATCTTGTACCCGAATACGATGTAGGGGGCTCCGAGCCTTAAAAGGTTGACGATTTCAAAAGCGCCGGATTCCGAATAGCCATCGCCGACTTTATCGCCGTTGGAGTCAACCATGTAAATATCGATGGTGTTCATCTTAAAGAAACAGTAAACCAGGTTAACGCCGCCTTCGAAGATGAATCTGTCGCCGAAGCGGAACTGTAGGCCGCCGTTTACCGCAAGGCCCATGTTGACGGCCATGATTTCCTCGTGGAGTTTATGACCAAAAACCTTCATCCACCACGGAGTTACATCCTGAGAAATCATATCGGCATTGGCGCCGATGCCGCCGTCAAAGACCCAGCCAAAGCCACTATCACCAAACTTACCTTTGAGGGTAACGCCGACGAGCATGGAAATATTCAATGGGATGGATTCGCCCAACTCGAAGGTAATCGTCTTACCCGTATAACTGGAATCATGAAATACATCTTTGGCAACACCGGCGGGTACCTTCCAGTCCATTGAGGTCCTGACACCCGCAGCGGCGTTCAGGGTGTAACCGATTGCGAAATCATCGTCTTCAGGGGTAAAGTATTGCCGCCAGATAAGGGCCAAGGCGGGAGACATACCGAAGGTATCATCCTTCAGGTTAAAATCCAGGTTCAACTGGAATCCGGCGCTAACTTCATAGTTGCCGATGCTGCCTTCCACATCGACGAAGTCCTCATCACTCTGGGCGAATACCATGGCGCCTGCCGTCAAGAGAACCAAAGCTAACATCGCACTTTTTTTCATTTTTTCTCCACCTTATAAATTAGCCCCGTTCAAGCGGGGCCTTTAGTCCAAGCTCCTAGATATTGAATTCGTCGGTGGCGGGGAGCTGGTAGATTATTTTCCCCGTGCCCACATCCATCAGACGGACCGTAAGACGGCGCATACTGCTGGTTCCGGAAATCGAAACCAAAATAAAGGTATTGACGCCGGCTTCGTTGCCAATGCCTACAAAATCTTCGTCCCGCACATTGCCGGTCATCTGATATTCCATTTCTGCGGCCCGGAGGCGGGCATTGTTCCTATCGACCAGGGTTATTTTGGCCGTCTGGAGTTCGGTGGTAATCCGGTCAATAACCATATTCGTAAGGGAGGCTTCGGTCTGGGCGTCCTTCATAAGCGCCACCCTGGCATTCCTGGGCAGGTTTTTCTGGATCAGGGAGAAGGCCGCGACAATGACCTTGTCTACCTGGCTCCGGTCATCGGCATATTCGCCTCTGACGGCGGCAATATCGGCTAAAACTTTATCCATACGGGCCAGGGCATCCCGGAAAGCGGGGTTTCCGGTGTTGTCCACCAGCTCCTGGAGAATATCACGGGCGCTGTTGGGGTCGCCCAATGCTTCATACATAATGGAAGAATTGTAAGCGGCGGCGGAGCTCAGGGTATCCTGATAAATCTTAAGGTATTGATTGAGGGCGGCCTTGTAGCTCCCCTCTTTTACCAGGGCAAAAGCGTCTTTCATGCTGGTTTGGGTGCTTTTGTTCTTGGATTTTTCTTCCATGAGTTTGCGGGCTTCCTTGGCGACATAGGGGGCTACGTCCCGGGGCAGCTCTCTGAGCCGGTTTGTTACAATGGCCATGGCCATATCGGCGGGACTTCGCATACTGCCCGAATTTTCCTTGTGGTCGGAAATTTTTCCCATTTTGGTGACAACACCTATAAGGCTGCCGTCCCGGGCCCGGGCAAAGTTGTAGCTAAAGGCCAGCTCCACTTCGCGGTCGTAAATAGTAACAGTGTAGGAGGTTTTGGTTTTAGAATTATACCGTTCTTCCTGATGGCTTCCTTCCTTGATATTCAGCGTAACGATCTGCCCGGTAAAAAGGGCGTCCACGTAGTTTTCGATGTTTTCCTTCCGGTCCTGGAGGCGTTTTACCTCATTGGGGTCTAACATAGTGAAACGCCCGGTTTCATGTATCGCCGCAGTGGCCCGTGTGGTGATATCGGAGGCAATTTCGCCTTGCAGACGGTCCCCGCTGCTGGTGGTAAAGGGCATAACTGCGATTTTTTGAATACCGATGGTGTTCATGGTGGGCGTATGTTGCACGTCCACATTGACCTTCATGGAAGCGCAGCCCAGTACCAGCCCCGCCGTAAGGGCTCCCAATAGCATGTTTTTTACTTTCATTGTGATACTCCTTTTCTTTCATGCTTGCCAATGACACGTTAGCCTAGCTTAAGCAATATCTCATGTCAAGCTGATGTTATGACTAAAATGTGTGGTTTTTATTTGGGTTATGTCAAGGGGTATATAGCTTTATCTCAACCGCGCCCTGGGGCCGTATGCGCAGGGGCGTTACGGAGTTTTCGCCAAAGGTTTTGTCCATGAGGCGGCGGTATTCTTCGATGTTTTGCAGGGGGATGTAGGCCTGGATGGTGCCGGCGAAACCGCCGCCGTGGACGCGGCAGGCACCTTTGCCGTCTGCGGCATCGCGGAGGAATTTTTTGGTCATGGCCAAGGCCAGGCTGAGGCCCTGGGCGGCGGGATCCCGGGGGGAATAGACATTCTGGAGCAGCTCCCAGGAAGAATTGCCGGACTCGTTGACCAGGGCCAGGTAACGGTTCATGTTTTCAGGCGTAATAGCGACCAGGCAGTTTTCCATGGCCTTTACCCGGGCGTTTTCTTCGATAAAGTGGATGGTCCGGAGGACGGCCCGGTCGCCGGTTTTTTTCCGCAGTTCGGCTATGCGATCCGCAAAGACTTCGGGGTCGACTTCCCGGAGGACTTCTTTGCCGAAAAAGGCCGCCGCGGCCTTCATTTCCCCGGGGATGGCGGCGTAGTCGGGGGTCAGATCCGCATGACTGCCCCGGGTATTGACCACGCAGAGGGCGTAACCGGCGGCTTCGGGATCAAACTGAATTTCCCGGACTAAGGGCTTTTGCGGATCGGCAAAATCTATGGCTACGGCTCCTCCGGCGGCGCAGGCGGTCTGATCCATGAGGCCGCAGGGCTTGCCGAAGTAAATGTTTTCCGCCTTTTGGCCGATCTGGGCCAGTTCCAGGGCGGATCGCCGGCCATCTCCACAGAGGCTGTCGAAAATCCGGCCCACGAGGACTTCTACAGCGGCGGAGGAGGAGAGGCCCGAGCCGGGAAGCACGGTGGAATTGCCGCTGGCCGCAAAGCCTTTGACCTCTATGCCCCGGGCGGCCATTTCGGCGGCGATGCCCCGGATCAAAGCTTCGGTGGCGCCCTTTTCAGCGGGCCGGGGGGAAAGGTCTGAAAGGTCTATTTCCACATCGGGGTAGTTTTGGGAGCGGTAAAAAACTTTTTTATCTTTCCGGGGGATCACCACCGCGGCGGTATCCAGTTGTATTGCCCCGGCCAAAACGCAGCCCCGGTTATGGTCCGTATGGTTTCCCGCCAGTTCAGTGCGGCCGGGGGCGGAAAAGAGGCGGACTTCTCCGGTGTTTTCGGCGGAACCAAAACCATACTGTGGGGGGAATTGATCAACCAGGCTTAAAAGCCGGGCAAACCGGGAACGCGCTGCGGCAAATTCCCTTTCCCCGTAAACGGCGCTCAGGGCCTCCACGGGTGAATTGCCCTTCAATAAATTCGACAGTGAATTTTTATCCATAATAATAACCTCTCCTGCAATATAGTTTCTTTTTCCTCTTTTGAGTATTATAGTAAAAATGACATTTTTTACAAAGAGGCTTAAATGAGTGATTTTTTTGGGAACCCCGGTTCCAAAGATCCCCGGAAGGACAAAAAGAATTCCAGGGGCCCTCAGTTTCCTTTTGGAGGCGGGGGCAAGATGCCGGATCTTAAACCCTTTGGGGGCTGGAAATTTTCCCTTGTGTACATAGGCATCATTGTGGTGGGGATGAGTCTCTTTAACTATGTTTTTATGAACCGGGTTAATCCTACCATCGACTTTTCGGAGTTCAAGGCCAAAATCTCCTCCGGGGAGATCCGGCGGGTGGAGATGACCGAATCCTACTTTACCGGTTTTACCGTCCAGCGGCGGGAAGCTTTGCCCGGCACTTCATTCCGGTCCCCGGGCGCCCGATCTTCCGGCGATGCGGTGTACCGGACGGTGCCCCTGAACGATGAAAATTTCATCAAGCTGATGGATGAAAAAAAAGTTGATTACTACGGCGTTTCCCGGGAGGGCAGCGCGGTTCTTAACATCATCTTTAGCTGGATTCTGCCCATCGCCTTTTTCATTTTTATCTGGCGCTTTTTGATGAAGCGGCTGGGAAACATGGGGGGGAATGTCCTTTCGGTGGGGAATAGCCGGGCGGTGATTGTTGCCGAAGGTGACATTATGACCCGTTTTGGTGATGTAGCCGGGGTTGATGAGGCCAAGGAAGAGCTGGTAGAGGTGGTGGATTTCCTGAAAAACCCCAAAAAGTACACCGATATCGGCGGGAAAATCCCCAAGGGGGTGCTTTTGGTGGGGCCTCCGGGCACGGGGAAGACACTTTTGGCCCGGGCGGTAGCCGGCGAGGCCGGGGTGGCCTTTTTCCGCATGAGCGGCGCCGATTTTGTGGAGATGTTTGTGGGTGTCGGGGCCGCCCGGGTGCGGGATCTCTTTAAACAGGCCCGGGACAAGGCCCCCTGTATCATTTTTATTGATGAGCTGGATGCCATTGGCAAGAGCCGGATCAACAATGTGGGGGGCGGAAACGACGAGCGGGAACAAACCCTGAACCAGCTTTTGGTGGAGATGGACGGCTTTGACGCCACCAGCGGCCTTATCATTTTGGCGGCCACAAACCGGCCCGACGTGCTTGACCCGGCGCTGCTCAGGCCCGGCCGTTTTGACCGGCAGGTGCTGGTGGACCGGCCCGACCTTAAAGGCCGGGAGGAGATCCTCAAGATCCACGCCAAGCCGGTAAAGCTGGACCCCCAGGCGGATCTGGGGGCGGTGGCCCGGATCACTTCCGGTTTTTCCGGGGCGGATCTGGCCAACATCGTCAACGAAGCGGCCTTGCTGGCGGTAAGGGCCGGCCGGCGTTTGGTGGGCCAAAAAGATTTTGACGAGGCCATCGAAAAAATCGTTGCGGGGCTCCAGAAAAAAACCCGGGTCCTCAAGCCCGAGGAGCGGCGGCTTACGGCGTATCACGAGGCGGGCCATGCTTTGGTGGCGGCCTCTACCCATAATGCCGACCCGGTGCAGAAAATTTCGATCATTCCCCGGGGTTTTGCCCTGGGATATACCCTGCAAATGCCCGTGGAAGACCGTTTTACCGTGACCCAGAGCGATCTTTTAGGCAAAATCGACATACTTTTGGGCGGCCGCATTGCCGAGGAGATGATTTCCGGGGAATTTTCTACCGGAGCCGCCAGTGATCTGACTAAAGCCACAGATATTGCCCGAAAAATGATCACCGACTACGGTATGAGCGACCGTTTCCGCCATGTGGCCCTGACTTCCAGGGGCGTCAGCATGACCGGGGCTGAACGAACGGAGCCTAGTTTCCATCGGGAATACGCCGAAAGCACCCAGCAGTACGTGGACGAGGAAATTGCCCGTATTGTTGATGTTGAATATGCCAGAACCAAGGAAATTCTGAATAAGCGCCGGGAAACGCTGAACCGGGTGTCGGCGGCGCTGCTGGAAAAGGAAACGCTGGACGAAAAGGAATTCAAGGCGATTTTGGCAGAAGACGGGGTATAAGCACAAAAAAAGGTGACTGTCACCTTTTGGTCTGCCACGTTTTCTACAGCGCCAGGGTCACCACCTCGTCGCCGTGGGCGCCTTCCAGGATTTGTGTAACCGGGTTGACGATTAAATCCATGTTCTCAAGGGGGATTACGCCCAGAAGAATGGATTTTGCGCCGGGGATAACTATGGCGCTGCAGAAGCAATCACGGTTTTGCCAGCGGATATTCACCCCCTCAGTTATACCACATTCTTTCCGCCCGCCGTCCGCAAAGGTTGTCCACCGTCTGCCTTCAATTTCCAGCCCAAGCCGCTGTTGCAGTTCCTCATTGATGACCAGCATGGACGCCCCGGTGTCCACCAGGGCGCTCACCGTTTCCTGCCGGGCGCTCACCGTTTCCTGCCGGGCGCTCACCGTTTCCTGCCGGGCGCAGGCGCGGACGCCGGCCTCGACCCGTACTTTGTCACCCGCGTTTGTCAGGGTGATTTCTGTTACTACTGTACCCATCTTGTTCTCCATAGTGATAGTATAATGCTATTCAGCTTTGCGGAATAGCGTCTTTCCATACGGAAAGGCTACACTATATATATGGCACGACCGTGCATGACGCTTTAATTCCACCTTCCCACCTCTCAAAACGGCGCTACCCCTGCGGGGAGCCTCCTTTGGGGTAAAATTCTTCAATTATTTCCCTTTATCCATGTCCGGAAGGTAGTGGTGTTTTAGTTCGCCCACCATTTTTTGAAGGTTGTCGGTGAAATCGTCCATGTAGGCGGTAAAAATGGTACTGGAGCCTTCATCGGCGGCGATGTCGGGAAGAAAAAACTGATAGGGTTCCACCTGCAGGGCCTCCGCAAGCCGGGAAATAGTTTTGGCGGAGACCCATTTTTTGCCGCCTTCGATATCGGTAATAAAAGTGTGGGTCAGGTCGGCCTGAGCGGCCAGTGTCATTTGAGAAACGCTATGTAACATTCTGAGCCTTTTCAGGTTTCTGCCGAAAAGACCGCGAATATCAGGTCCGTGGGTATTTTTTCTCATCCGGCATTATTATCCGGGCCATGGGGAAATAAAACAAATATCCTACAGCGGCGTTATTGTCGCCAATGGTTTAACCTAAAAAAAATCCGGTAAGGGGAGGCCGCTGAGGATGAAAATTTCGGGGCGGTATTCAAAATGCATGGTATCATAAAAGCCCCATTTCCCGCCCCAGATAAATCCGTAGGCTTCAAAGGCCTTTATCACCGCATCGGGGGGATGAAAGCGGCGGCTGTAGGGAACGGTCCACCATTCGGGGTTTCGGTTGGCGGCCCAGAGCCAGTAGGTTTCCAGCCCGCCCAGGGATTTTGGGAGGATGTCCACCGCAACGCCATAGGCGTGGTAACTGCGGCTTTGGGTTTCGGCCACGTTTCGCCAGCTCCAGCCTTCCACGGTATTGATGCCGTCTATCCACCGTTTCAGGGCCGCATTTGTTTTGGATTCCCGGAGAATTCGTTCTTCCACCAGGGACAATTCTTCCAGAATTGAATAATGGACCATCACTGTACGGCCCAGAAAACGGATCTGTTTGACGCGATCCCAGGATTCGTCCCGGTTCGGGGCCCGGAAAAGAGCATCGGTAAAATGATTTGACCGTTTCGGGGGTTTGCTGCGCCGCTGGGCGGTGGCGGCCCGCAGCCGGTCGGACTCTTCTTTGGTGGGCGCCCTCCAGGGGGGCAGCTCGGCGGGGTAATTGTAAAAGCCCTGGGAATCGTATTCCGCATAACGGCTCCGCAATTCCTCCGGCAAAAGACGCCCCTCGGCATAGTAGTAATAGACCCCCCGGATGGGAATCGCCCAATCGCCGTCCCGGAATTCCGCAGGCCCCACCTGCCGGCTGTAGGCCGCCGCCAAAGCTTTCATCACCTGTTCCGCCCGGGAAACGCCGGATTGCCCATAGATAAAACTTTCGGCGGTCAGGAGCAAAACCGAAAGGACCAGGAGTTTGCCCAATCGCGGCAAAATATGCTGTGTAATGTACCGCATGATATGATGTGAGATATCTTATCATAACCGGCGGTTGATATAAAAGGCCAAAATGTCTATTATTTGTTTAAGGAATAATTTTGCCCAATACAAATGTTGATGCCGCAGACAAGCTGGGTACGGAGCCCGTCGGTCGTCTGCTTCTCCGGTTTTCTATCCCCGCCATCTCGGGAATGTTGGTTAACGCCCTCTACAATATGGTAGATCGAATCTTTGTGGGCCGGGGGGTCGACGAGGTCGCCCTGGGCGGCCTTGCCCTGGTTATGCCCATGATGGTAATTTTCATGGCCTTTGCCATGCTTTTTGGCGTCGGTTCGGCGAATATGATCTCCATGCGGCTGGGACAGGGGCGGCGGGACGAGGCGGAAAATACCCTGAACCACTGTTTCTGGCTTCTTTTGGCCAGCGGCATTTTGATTATGGCGGTGGGGCTTATCTTTCTTGATCCCCTCCTCTCGCTGATGGGCGCCCAGGAAGACAGCGTTTCCATTGAATACGCCCGAAGCTATTTCCGTATCATCCTTTACGGCTCGGTCTTTAGCATGATTGGCTTTGGTTTTTCCCATTGTACACGGGCCCAGGGTTTCCCCAATATCACCATGATCAGTATGTTTATTGGCGCGGGGCTCAACACTATTCTGGATCCCCTTTTTATCTTTGTTTTTAAGTGGGGGGTTGAAGGCGCCGCCTGGGCGACGATCATTTCCCAGTTGGTTTCGGCGATTTGGATATTTGCCTTTAGCATGGGCAGACGGGCGGTTGTCCGTATCCGGTTTTCTTCGTTTAAATTTTCCCCGGCCATCGTCTACCAGATTATGTCCTTTGGTTCCGCCCAGTTTTTGATGCAGTTTGTCATGGCGGCGGTGATGCTGTTAAACAATTTCAGCACCGCTTGGTATGGCTCGGCGGCCCTGGGGGTAGACAACGGCGGGGACATAGCCCTGTCGGGGATGTCCATCGGCGGATCCCTGGTGATGATCATCCTGATGCCGGTCTTCGGTATTAACCAGGGGGCCCAGCCTATTCTGGGGTATAACTACGGGGCAAAACGTTTTGCCCGGGTACTAAAGGCTTTTAAGGGGGCCATAGGGGCCGCCACCTTGGTTTGCGTAGTCGGTTTTATCATCGTACAAATTTTTGCCCTTCCCCTGGTACGGCTTTTTACCCCCGACGGCAGCGAAGCCATGATAAATTTTGCCCCGCGGTCCGTGAGGATTTCCTCCCTTTTATTGCCGCTGGCAGGTTTTCAGATTGTTTCTTCCAATTTATATGTGGTTACCGGGCGGCCAAAAATTTCAATCTTCCTTTCCATGCTGCGGCAGTGCATCGCCCTGATTCCCTGTATGCTGATTTTCGGAAAGCTTTTCGGCCTCTGGGGAATTGTGGCCGCTACTCCTGTGGCGGATGGTTTTTCTTTTATCCTTACCCTGGTGCTGATCCTTGGCGAGTTAAAGAAACTGCGGAGACAACAGGCGGGAGCGGCGCTTTAAGCGCCTGGGCTTCAGGAGCCTTCCGCCTGTTCCCAGGCGTATATGAACTGCAGCGCGTATTGCTGGATGCCGCCGAAATAGGTGTCGATAAATTCGCAAAGGTCCCGGCCCACATAGCGATAATGCCAGCTCTCCCACCGGTAGCCGGTAACTTCTTCATAACCGTCGGGAAACGACAGGGACCAGCCGAAACGGCTCCCGTTGCTTAGCATCCAGCGTCCGGCCCGGGTTTCGGCAAAACTGTTGTCGATGGAACCAAAGTCTACCACGAGGCCTGTTTGATGCTGGCTGTAACCCGGCCGGGCCGATTCCCGATCCGCCGTCTCCCGTCCCAATTCCCGCACATTGCGATCGTATACTTCCACCTGGTATGTGTAAGAACGGTAGGTTGATGAAGCCGTCAGGGTGATGCCTTCGACCCTTGCAGCGGCGGCCATTTCCACCAGTGCGGCGGCGGCGGCCTCCCTAAGCATAAGGCCCCGGCGGCTTATGCCGTAGGAACCGCCTTTCAGCTCTGTTAAATCTTCCGGTTCGTAGCCTTCGGGCAGGGGATGTTGTTTGTCCACCAGGAGCCGGAGCATGGGGTCGCCCTCCAGAATAGCCAGAAGATCCAGAATGAAGGCGGGGTTTTCCGCGGCGGTTTTTTGGAGGGAAAGGGAAAGGTTGGCGGGCAAGGCGGCATCCTGTAAAATAATTTTCAAAAAATTCGTAAAGATTTTTTCGGGGTCCTGAGACGACACCTCTCCGGACAGAATGTCTTCAGCCTGAACAAGGCGGTCTTTTGAAGCGGGCGGCCGTGAACAGGAGCTGTTCAACAAAAGAAACACCGATATGAAGAAAAAAAAACAGCGGCGCAATCTCATGGTATTACTATGACGGATTACCGGGAATTGTTCCAGTAAACCGTTTCCCCGGCGCAGACAGCGTCCATGGGCCTGTCACTTTTTTCCAGAGGAATTTCGGGGAG
>BNUV01000050.1 GCA_025997615.1 Spirochaetia bacterium | reverse complement strand
CACCACCTGCGTCCCCTTCTACTTCCACCTACCTTTAACAAATATAAATTCTTTTGTGCTTATAGTCCACATGACTTTTAACCCGCACAGAAAGAGTGCCTGTCACCTCCTGCGTCCCGCGCGAAAATTAAGGTGCGACTAAAAATTCGGGCGTAATAAAACTGACTTTTCCGACAGCCTCGTTATATGACGTGGCGGCGTACACCTATATTTTCATTAAGTTATCCTTAAAAAATATTACCATAACCAACTCCAGTCACTAGAACCTAAAGTCGTATCCTTTTGTATTTCACTCAATTTATTCTTATATCTCCTACTTCTTCGTATAAAATATTGTTATGTCCCTATTGCCAAAAAAAGTTCTATATGTTATAACATCATAAAGTATACCGTTTTGGAGGAAATTATGGACAAAAATGTTGAAAATATCATCGCAAATATTGATTTTTCAATGAAAATGGAGGATATGCCCCTTACTGAAGATGATAAATACCGATTAAGGAACTGTATTACTGGCAAGACAGATATTAATACCGTCTTGCAGGAAACGATAAAAAAATACACATTAGTTGAGGTATAGTTATGGAAGAATATACTTATAAAGGTTCCGAAGATTATTGTTATCCCGGAACCACAGTATTAAAAAATAAGCTGGGATTAAAAGACGATGATGTATTATTAAAGGCTGAACGAGAAATTACAAGCATAAAATTATTGGTGTTATATGATATGCCAATGGACGGTTTGTTTAATCTTGATCACTTATGCAATGTCCATAAAATAATATTTGAAGACATTTATGAATGGGCTGGTAAAATCAGGAAAGGTGAATTTTTAACAAAAGGGGGTTCTATATTTTGCCGTGGACAATACTTAAAAGAAAACGCAGACAAAATATTTAGCCAATTACAACATGAAAAATTATTACAAAATTTGCCCAGAGACAATTTTATTAAACGGCTTGCATATTATATGGGAGAAATAAATGCTTTACATCCATTTCGGGAAGGAAATGGACGAACATCCCGTGAATATTTTAGACAATTATCATTAAACGCAAATTATACTCTTGATTTTAGTAAAATAAGTAAGGATAAACTTTTAACGGCGGACATAGAGGCCTTTAATGGTTCTTATGAGAATTTAATGAAAATATTAAATAAAGCCATAATTGCAAAATAGACAATGATAGATAACACAAATATTACGTTACCTGAAAAATCAGAGGGTTCAAAGAATATTTCCAATCTTTATATTAATGGGAAAAAATGCCGTATTTCTTTCGCCTAACTCTCTCTATACGCGCCGTCTTCGTGCAGCGCACAATCCCGGCGCTGTATATCTTTTAAGCGGAGGCAACGCACCCACATAGAACCCGCTTTTATGCAGCGATCACCCCCTACGGAAAGTGCCAGGCACTCCTGCGCTCCTTTGTAAGATGGTAATCGAAGCGGGGGGCCGTAGCAAGTATAAACGCCTATGGTGCCAGGTACTCCTGTGCTCCCATAACAGTTGGGTAACAGCTAAAGCCCTTGTGTTAAAGGCTTTAGCTGCTGGGGAAGATTTTTGGAATTTGTGCTTTATGTTATATTTTTTCCAAACTCCCTGAAAAACACCACCCATCAATTCCATCCTGTGTTCTTACTTTGACTGTAGCTTTGATTTTTCCATAAGTTTCTCCTTAAAGATTTGTTGTGGCGGTAATGCTTTTTGGCTACCGCAAAGCCAACCGAAAAATTCTAATGCTTGGTATTATATTGGTAACAAACGGTTTCCTCCTTTTAGTTTGATGGGTGGTGTTTTTCAGGGAGTTTGGAAAAAATATAACATAAAGCACAAATTCCAAAAATCTTCCCCAGCAGCTAAAGCCTTTAACACAAGGGCTTTAGCTGTTACCCAACTGTTATGGTAGCGCAGGAGTGCCTGTCACCATAGGAGTACACTACGCCCCCCCACGAACCAGTGACAGGGGAGGGCGGGAGAATTGCCGAAACGGGAACTTTGTGGTAGAATACAATATGGACCTGAAGATAAAGTACACCGAATCGGCGTTTGGGCACCATATCCTGAAAGGTTCGCAGATGGCCGAAGAAGAAGCCTGGGCCCTGGACGCGGAAATAAGTAAAGATGAAACAATAGAGTTCGGCCCCAACGGCACCGGTTTCTTAAATATGAGGGACGCCCGCTTGATGGGGCTGATTCAACAAGCTATTAGCAAAACGGCGATATTGTAAGGGCGTTAACGCCTGCGTTCCCCTCAATCGACAACCCGGATCGTGCCGGGTTTCCGGGCCGGGGGCGCGGAGGGTTTTTCGATAAAGCCGATGGCGGCGGTGTTGCAGATCGTATGCTCCCGGGGAATCCCTAACGTAAAAAGAAAATCCCTGAGCCCCGGATCGTTTCGGAGCCAGTGGGGGCTATTGATGTAACAACTGCCCAGCCCCAGGCTTTCGGCCACAAGAAAAATGTTTTCCAGGGCCAGGGAACAATCGGCCATGGCGTTTTCGTAGTTGGGCTTGTTGGAAGCGATGATCAAAACCGGGGCATAGTTACAAAAATGGAACTCCGGCCGCTGGGAGTGTTCTTTGGCCCCCAGTTTGGCGGGGTAATCATCATCGGGAATCCAGGTCTTAAAACCCTGCCGGATAAGCTCGTTCATTTTTGAAATGATTTCCGTGTTCCGAATGGCCGTAAAAAGCCAGCTTTGGTTGTTGCTGCCCGAGGGGGCCCAAATAGCCGCCTCCAGAAGCAGATCGATCTGTTCCCGGCCCGGTTTTTGATCCGTAAAAGAACGGGTGGAACGGCGGGAATGAATAATATCAAGAATATCACGGGCCATAATTTTCTCCTATCGATTAAATATATTGTTGAATTTGCCGAATTTATGCCATTTACCGGTGTTGCGCCTGCCATTTTCTTCCATAATTTTGAAAACAAAGGCCGCAAAGGCAGTTTCTTCCCCGGGTTCGGAGATGGAAAAGCCAAAGGTCTGGTAGGGATCGTTGAAAGATGCGGCAAGAAGGCTTTGGACAAAGGCCCGGAAGGCGGCGGTTACGGTGGAACCGAGGAGATCCGGGGCTTCCCCGCCGCCGGAGCCCGGCGATTCGGAGGTGACCAGGGCCAAAGTACCCGCTTTTCGGGCCTGAAAAAGGGCGGCCAGCTCTTTTACCAGAAAAAACCAGCCCTTGAGATGATCATTCACCAGAATTTCGACATCGGCGGGGTTTAAGGCCGCAGGGGGAGCAAAAACTGCCGGGGGGGCGCACACCAGCACGGCCTCGTCGATACGTTCCAGCCGGTTTTCGGCGGCCAACACCAGGGTGCGGGCGGACACCGGGCTTGAGGGGTTCCAGGGCAGGACTATCGCCTTTTCCGGGTGGGTTCCTTCGCCGCCGGAATGGCCGGGGATAATGGCGCCGGCAAAATGTTCCACCCTGGCGGCGGCCCCGGCGCAGACGGCGTCGAACAGGGCCGATTCATTTCCCGCGATAAAAATTCCCCGTGTCATAAAAAGATCGTATCGTTAATCGGGGTCTTGAGGCAAGCGCCGGAAATGGGGCTATACTAAAGCTATGCAGGAATTTCTGGATACGGTATTTTGGGATAACACGGCGAGACAATGGATTCTGGCCGCAGCCTTTATCGCCGGGGGGGCAGTGGCGGGGAAAATCTCCACCCTTATTATGACCGCCGTTAAAAAGCACCTCTGCGAAAAAACCAAAAACCAGCTTGATGATATGGTGGTGACGACCCTGATTCGGCCCCTGGCGATTATCGTCTTTTTGGGCGGCCTGGCCCTGGGCCTCGCCGTGCTGCATCATAACGAAACGGTGGAGCTCTGGGCACGCCGGATTATATCGGCGCTTTTTATAACAGATTTGGCCTGGGGTCTGGGCAGAATAATTGACGCGATTATTTCCCAGTACATTCCGGCAAAAGTGACCGACCCTGCGGCGAAAAAACAGGCCGCCCTGCAGCCTATTCTCCGGAATGTGTTCAAAACGGTGATTTGGGTGATAGCGGCGGCGCTCATCCTGAAAAGCTTTGGTTACAATGTCAGCGCCCTCATGGCCGGTTTGGGGCTGGGAGGCGCCGCTATTGCGCTGGCATCAAAGGATACGCTGGCAAATTTTTTCGGCTCCATCACCGTTTTTGTGGATCACCCCTTCCGCATCAACGACCGGATCAAAATTTTGGGATACGAAGGTACTATCATTGATATGAGCATCAGGACATCGCGGCTCAGGACCCCGGATAATCATACGGTGATAATTCCCAACAGCGTTTTTGCCGCCAATCCTATCGAAAATGTCAGCGCCGAACCGTATACAAGGGTAAGCCAGAACATCAGCATAAAAAGGGAAAACGGTTCCGAAAAAATCGCCCAAAGCCTTGTTTTGATAAAAGAAGTTTGTTCCGGTGTGGAAGGAACTGCCGGAACACCGGCGGCGGGGGCTGCCACTATCAACGGTACGGTGTGTCAAATCACCTATGTTTATTTTGTCGCAAAACACGCCGATTATCTGCAAACCGTAAGCCGGGTAAATATTGAAATACTCAAGCGGCTGGAAGATGCCGGGATTCTGTTGGGCTAGGTTAAAAAAATGAAAAAAACATCTAAAAAAATATCTGTCGATAAAATTTTATTAGGGATAGTTATTTTTTTGGCCCTGGTGATTTTAGCGGGTACCATCTACGCTAAAAATAAAAGGCCTGAAAAAACTGGCCTGCCGCCCTTATTAACGCCGTTACCAACGATTACCGGGGATCAGAATTTTACCGGCATAGGGCGCATCCGGGCCCTTACCCGCCCGCCCAATCCGGCCACGGTTATTTTTTCCATAACTTTTCCGTACAATCAAAAAGACAAGGCTTCTTCGGAAGAACTGGCCCTGAAAATAAAAGATTTCCGGCAGACCGCATCGGACTATCTGGGATCCTTAACGGCGGAAGAACTGCGCTCGTTGAGCGAAGACGAAATAAAAAAGGAAATGTTACGCCGGTATAACTCATTGCTGCTGCTCAGCCAAATTGAAGTTTTGTACATCAACGATTTTATGATTATTGAGTAAGGAAGCGGCGAACCGCAACCGCCGCATCACCTTTGGGTCTAAAATATGGAGGCATTATGGATCAGGCATTGTTTCCCGCCGCCCAGGTTATCATCGCCATCATCCCTATCGTGGGGATCGTCATGGGAGCGGTGGTGGTGTTTTTTTACCTTCTCTGGAACCATAAACGCCGGACCCTGCTTATCCAGGCAGGCCAGTACCGCAGGCCCGAATTCGATCTGCTTTCCTTCAGCCTGCTTGCCGGCCTTTTGCTGGGAAGCGTAGGGCTCGCGCTGACCGTATTTCTGGCCATCGCCCTGGGGCTCAATTTCGGTCTTTTGGGCGGCATCATCCCCCTGGCTATCGGAATCGGCCTTTTGGTCTATTACGGAATTAAGTGCGGCGATCGTGCCTCATGAGCCGCGAGGATGATTTTGACGATCAGGTGATTGTCGCCCAGATCATCTCCGGGCAGAAAGAATTGTTCCGGCTTTTGGTCAAACGGCATGAACGGGCTGTCTATGGCATGGGCCTTAGTTTTTTTCACAATGCCGAAGACGCTGCCGATTTTGTGCAGGAGGTTTTTTTGAAGGTTTTCCGGAATCTGGGCCATTTTGAGGGCCGCTCCCGCTTTTCCACCTGGCTCTACAAAATTGCCTACAACACGGCGGTAAACAGCGTCACCCGGAAAAAAGAATACCAGAGCCTTGCCGAAGATGATCAGGTGATAGACGGCGACACCCCGGAACGCCTGTTGATAAGAGCCGCCGCCCGGGAAGCGGTCCTCGGGGCCGTCACGGAACTGCCCGGCCGGTACCGCATCTGCGTGGACCTGTTTTTTTTCTACGACCGGTCCTATCAGGAGATAGAGGCCATCACCGGATATCCGGTTAATACGATAAAGTCCCATGTTTTCCGGGCAAAAAAACTGCTCCGGGAAAAACTTGAAGGGCTTGCGGACTGGTAAGTCCGTGCGAAGGAGGCATTGAATGAACTGTTCCGCGCTCATGGACAAAGTTTATGAATCACTCGGCGAAGAACCCCTTTCCAATTGGGATCAGGTGCGGTTAACCGTCCACCTTTTTTTCTGCCCCCGCTGCACCGAAGAATACAAAAATCTTAAGGCCGCGCAAAACACCATGCAGACCGGTTTCTTTCCCCCTTCACCGGATTTTGAAGATGCCCTGATGGCCCGCATCCTCGACGAAGAACCGGAGCTGGAAATTTCCGATGCCCCCGCGGGATTCTCTTTCCGAAGCTGGGTTGTCATCGGCCTTATTGTGCTTGTTACCCTCTCCACCGCCTTTTTCGGCAGCGACTTTACCAAAATCGCCGACGCCCAGGGCTCCTCTTTCCTCCTCCCCGTGGGCCTCACCATCGGCGCCGTCCTGACCGGCTACGGCGCCTTCTTCATCGCCAGCCACCTCAAGGAGCTTTCGAGCCGCTTCGGACTGCGGTAGCACCACCCGCCAGGCCCCTCTCAACCGTCTACAAAAGCATACACCAATATCGCGTTGACAATTGTTTTATTGGGGCCTAAACTAAAAGGATGAATATATCCACATATACAGTTAAGCCAAAGCTTCCCAATTCCCTGAAACCTTTGGAGGAAATTGCCCGAAACCTTTGGCTATCATGGAACTATGACGCGGTCCAGCTTTATATCAGGCTGGATTATGATTCCTGGATGATGTCCCAGCAGAGCCCGGTCCGGACTTTGGGCATGGTCAGCCAGGAACGGCTTGCAGAGGCTGCCAAGGATGATTCATACCTGGCCGCCCTGGACGAAGTTTACAACCGTTTCCTTAAATACAAGCGGGGTGAAACCTGGTACCGGGGGACCAAAAAAGAGGTGGTCGCCTATTTCTCCATGGAATACGGCATGGATGTGTCCCTCCCCATCTACTCCGGGGGCCTGGGGATCCTCTCCGGGGACCACATGAAGACCTCTTCCGACATGGGCCTACCCCTGGTAGGCGTCGGCCTCCTCTACCGGCAGGGTTATTTCAAGCAGCTCCTCAATGCCGACGGGTTCCAGCAGGAAAGTTACCCCGAAAACGACTGGTACAATATGCCTGTGGAACGGAAAACCGGCAAAGACGGCGCCCCGATCAAGATTTCTGTGGATTTGGCCGGCCGTACTGCGGTGGCTCAGATATGGGAAGTCAAGGTGGGCCGCAGCTCCCTCTACCTTTTGGATACCAATATTGATGAAAATGCCCCGGATATCCGGAATGTTACCTCTTCTCTCTACGGCGGCGATAAAGAAACCCGGATGCAGCAGGAAATTCTCTTGGGTGTTGGCGGAATTCGGGCTCTCAGGGCCCTGGGGATCAACCCCGCCGCCACCCACATGAACGAAGGCCACGCCGCCTTCCTCGGGCTGGAGCGGGTCCGGGAACTTATGGCGGAAAAACACTTCAACTTTGATGAAGCCCGGGAAGCGGTCTGGCCCACAAACATTTTCACCACCCATACGCCGGTTCCCGCGGGGAATGAACGGTTTGATATCGCCCTGATGGAAAAATATATGCGGCCCTGGACCCAAATTCTGGGCATTTCCTGGAAAGATTTCCTCGGCCTGGGGCGGGTTCAGGTCAACGACGACCATGAAACCTTCTGTATGACCGTTCTTGCCCTGAAAATGGCGGCCTATGCCAACGGTGTGGCCAAACTCCACGGCGTTGTTTCCCGGGATATGTGGAAGGGCCTCTGGCCCGGACTTCCCCTGAGCGAAGTGCCCATCGGCCATGTGACCAACGGCGTCCATCCCCGGACCTGGGTTTCCAGCGGCATGACGGACCTTCTGGACCGCTATTTCGGCCCACATTTTGAGGAAGAGCCCACAGATCTGGCAATTTGGGATCGTATGGACCGGATATCCGATGAGGAACTATGGCGGACCCATGAACGCCGCCGTGAACGGCTGGTTGCTTTTGTCCGGGACCGGATCCGGCAGCATTACAAACGGACCGGCGCGGTGGAACGCCGTATCCAGCAGGCCGAAGACGCCTTATCACCCTATGCCTTAACCCTGGGTTTTGCCCGCCGCTTTGCCACCTACAAGCGGGGGAACCTCCTGCTCCGGGACCCCGAACGGCTGCTCCGGCTGGTCCGGGACAATGAACGGCCGGTACAGCTTGTTTTTGCCGGAAAAGCCCACCCCATGGATATTCCCGGCAAGGAGCTTATCCGGGAGATCATCCATTTTGCCGAAAAGTACGATGTGACCAGCCGTATCGTTTTTATCGAAAATTACGATATGACCGTGGCCCGTTACCTTACCTCCGGCGCCGATGTGTGGCTTAACACCCCCCGGCGGCCCCTGGAAGCTTCCGGCACCAGCGGCATGAAGGCCGCCATGAATGGCGTCCTCAACTGTTCCATTCTGGACGGCTGGTGGGACGAAGCCTACAACCCTGAAGTGGGCTGGGCCATAGGCCAGGGCGAACAGTACGAAGATACGAATTTACAGGACGATGTGGAAAGCAAGGCCCTCTACGACCTTTTGGAACGGGATATTATCCCCCTGTTCTATCAGAGGGGCCGTGACGGTCTTCCCCGGGAATGGATCAAGAGGATGAAAAGCTGCATGAAGGAAATCGGCCATTCCATGTCCAGCCATCGTATGCTGATGGACTATTCCAACAACTTCTACTTCCCCGCCCTGAAGAACTACCGCCGTATCGTTAAGGATGATTATGCGGAATCAAAGTCCCTGGCAGCTTATTTTGGCAAACTCCGCCAGTCCTGGGACAGCCTGCGGATCACCCGGCTGGGATCCAATGCCAAACCGGTGATGCAGCGGGGCGATTCCCTCACCGTTACGGCCCATATCGAGCTGGGTTCCCTGTCGCCCGATGAGCTTCTGGTTGAACTGTACCACGGTACCGTGTCGAATCAGGGCGGTGAGATAGCCAATGCCCAGCGGACGGAAATGAAGGCCGTGGGGCAGGAAGGAAACAGTCACCTTTTCCAGGTGCGGATCGAATGTTCCACCACCGGTATGCAGGGGCACACGGTCAGAATTCTCCCGAAACACGGGGCGCTGATCCATCCCTACCGCACCGGCTTGATCAAGTGGGCCTGAAAATATAGAATTGTTTTAATGCGGTTTAGCCGGGGAGCCAGCTCCTATGCTAAACCGCTGTTTTACTACGGCGGTATCCCAGATCCACCCGCCTCAACAAAACAAGGAGTTTTTAATGTCCCCATCATCATCCCAAACATCCTCATTCAAGTATCTTGATATCATCATGGCTTTTTTCGTCGCGGTTTTGATTGTCAGCAATGTGGCTTCATCGGCGAAAATCGTGGACACAGGTTTTGTCTTCCCGTTTATAAATGTCCCCCTGATCTTTGACGGCGGCACATTGCTTTTCCCGCTGGCCTATGTTTTCGGCGACATCATCACCGAGGTCTACGGTTTCAGGGCCTCGCGGCGGGTTATCTGGACCGGCTTTGCGGCGCTGGCTCTTTCGGCAGTGGTCTTTTTTCTCCTCCGCATCCTGCCCGCCGAAGCCGAGTGGGAGGAGTACGCCGGAAGCGCCGCTTTTGAAGCGATCCTGGGGGGCATGAGTTCCGGCGGCATTGTCCTGGCGAGCCTTTTGGGCTACTGGGCGGGGGAATTTTCCAACTCCATGGTGCTTTCCAAAATGAAGGTGCTGATGAAGGGGCGGCTGCTCTTTGTCCGGACCATAGGCTCCACCCTGGTGGGCGAGTTTCTGGACAGCTTCATTTTCTTTCTGGCGGCCTGTTTTACCGGAGTATTTCCCTGGGCTCTTTTCTGGAGCCTGATAATAACCAACTGTTTTTTGAAATGCGCCATTGAGGCGGTCCTGACACCCGCCACCTATCAGGCGGTCAAAAGGCTTAAAAAGGCCGAGGGCATCGACACCTACGATGTGGGGCTGCGTTTCAACCCGTTTAAGCAGCAGGAAGACTAAAATGAACGGACCGGACGAACCAGCCAGCCTTTTTTGCTCACCCCGGTGGCCGCCATCGGATTAACCGGCTTTAAATCGTCTCCCCAGACGGTTCCTGCCGTTACCTCTGATGAGGAATAATAAAAAGCAGAACCGAAACCCGCGCTCTGGGAAAATGTATTTTTCAGGCCGTTAACATTCCGGTTTCGTTTTAGCTGGGCCAATTCATCCCTGCTTGGCAGGAACCAGCCGGCAAAACCATTCTGGGTATACTCACCGCAGAGCTGGGCTGCCGTTCCGGTTAATCCCCGTTTTTTAGCCTCCAGAACCAGTTTTTCGGTGTTTTCTTTACCGGCGCCGAGGGCGGTGCTTGTTCCGCCGATCATGACATTGTCCGGCCCCCAGGGAACAGTGCCCAGATCCTTATTGGCCGCTTCCATATATCTCCAGCCATTCGAATAACTGCCCTTATCATAAAAAACGATGCCCCCTGCCGGGCCGGTATCACCAATTTTGTAAACCGTAGTTACCGGTGGCGCCGGCGCGGGCTGTGATGACGACGATACATTTGGGGGTGTTACCACCGGTTTGGTTCCCAGATAAGCTGTGCCGTAGAACTGGCTGTAGATTGCGGGGCGCTGCTCTCCTCCGCTGGCCCGGATAACATCGCTGCCGGTCCGTTTGAAAATTTCCTCCACCTCCAGGCCCTGGACCTTGAGGTTGTTCATCAAATGGGTGGTAAAGAGGCCGTTCCGCCCGTCCCCGTCTGCGGCGGTGCTGCCTGCGCTGGTGGCATAAACGATGATACTATCCGCAGGCTGGGTATTTACCGTTTGCAAACCCCGGCTTCCGCTGCGTTTCCAGCCAAAGGGGTTGTCCCGGCAGGCGTCCAGCACCACGACATTCAGAACATTCCCCGCCTGGTTTAGTTCATCAAGAACCGATTGCACCTGCAGCGCTTTGGAACGGAGGAAGGTCTCGCTTTTTATTTCCGCATCCACCGGGATAAGATAGTTATCCCCATTGGACTGCACCCCATGCCCGGCATAAAAGAAAAATCCGTAGGCGCCGGGGTTTGCGCTCAGACGGTTTTTCAAACGGATCGCCGCACTCTCCATTTGATCCAGGCTGCCGTTCAGCACCTTGTCAACCTGAAACCCCAAATTTTGCAGCACAGCGGTCATGTCGTTGGCATCGTTGACCGGGTTAGTCAGCCTGGTAATATTGGTATATGCGCTATTCCCTATAACCAGGGCATATTTTTGTTGGCCCTGAAGCCCCAAAAGCGGAAGCAGAAGAAACGCAAGGAAAAGTAAAGAACCTTTTACCGTACGCATGACAAACCCCTTTTTGGATAAGAGATAAAACAGTATACTTTTAAATGTACCTGGAATTCAACCGTACGTCGTACACCGTATGCGTTCATTGGAGGAACCTGTGTATCAAAGAAAAGCCCATTGTCTGGCGGCGCTGCTGTGGCTGGCCCCGGTTTTGTTATTCGCCCAATCGTTCCCCCGGAGCGCGGTTCTTGATCCGGCGCTGTATGACAGCCTTCCGCAGAAGGCTGTTCAGGTCTCCCGGGCCTATGAATCCCTTCCCGCCTCGGCATCCCTGAAGCAGTACGCCCCCCGTCCGGGGAACCAGGGGAATTACGGAACCTGCGCCGCCTGGTCCAGCGCCTACGCCGCCCGGACGATTCTGGAATCCATTACCCTTAACCGCCGGGATCGCCTGGTAAGTACTGCCAATGTATTCTCGCCGACTTATGTGTACAAGAGTATGTTTATCTTTAATAATCAGCCGGATGATCCGGCGGGTCAGCGGGGGGCGGCGGTGGCCTGGGCCCTTTCGTTTATGCGGGACAAGGGTCCGGTCAAAATGCTGGATGCGGAAATGCAGGCGGCGTTTCCCAATATTTCACTCTCCCTGTTTGCCAACAGCCGGGCCTACCCCATAGCCGAATACGCCACCCTGTTCCGTTCGGATGCCAGGGATCGCAATGCCAAGATCCAAATGGTAAAAAAAAGTATCGCGGAATCCAAACCGGTGATTATCGGCATGAACTGTCCCGCCTCGTTTAATACTGCTAAAGAAGTATGGCGCCCTAATGAAAGCTCTGCGGCAAATCACGGCGGCCATGCCATGTGTGTTGTTGGTTATGATGATACCAAATATGGCGGCTCTTTTGAGATACAAAATAGCTGGGGTGAAGCCTGGGGGAACGCCGGTTTTATCTGGATTCCCTACGAGGTGTTTGCAGATTTTGTGTGGGAAGCCTACGGAATCAGCGAGAATGTGGGGAACTATCAACAAACGGTGAAATATTCAGGGTTTGCCAACATTGAAGTCCGCGGCGGGGCAAATATGGCTGTTGCTTTTAAGAATGGCTATTATCAAACTGTTTCTTCGTATCCCTCCGGAACCCGGTTCCGGTATCTTTTGGGGAACCGGGAAGCGGCCTTTGTGTACGCCTTTGCCGCCGATGAGAGCGGAGCTGCGCCGACCCGGATTTTTCCTCCCGAAGGAAGCACGGTTTCTCCATTTCTGGATTATTCGGAAAGCGTGATCGCCTTCCCCGGTGAATTTACCTGGATACAGTTGGACAACACGGCGGGCACCGATTATCTGGTGGTGCTTTATTCCAAACGGGCGCTCAACATCGCCGCAATACAGAACCGGTTTGCCCGGGAACAGGGCGCTTTCCCCGAACGGGTGGCGCGGGCGGTGGGCAGCGACTATATTCCCGCCGCTCAAATTCAGTACAATCCTAATGGTCTTGCCTTTACCGCTGCCTCTGCAAACCCCACGGCTGTCTTTGGCTTGCTTCTGGCGATAACCCATCAGTAAAACAAAAAAACTTAAAGGAGAATTTGCTTTATGGAAAACGCCCTGGTTTTATTTGAGACCGATGCTGCTTTTAGGGAAAAGCTTACCGCAGCGCTGCAAGACATAAAAATTATCTTTAACGAAGGCGCCGATACCGGCCGTATCGATCCGGCGGTCCTGCCGGATACTACCGTCATTTTCGGCAATCCGGGCGCCGAATTTCTTAAGCTCTGTCCCCGGTTAAAGTGGCTTCAGCTCCAGACCGCCGGCGCTAACGGTTATGTTTCCGGGGAGATCGGCCCCGATACAATCCTTACCTGCGCCACCGGTGGTTACGGCCCCGGTGTTTCGGAACACATGATGGCCATGACACTGGAGCTATTCAAAAAACTGCACCTGTACCGGGACGGGCAAATAAAAAAAAGCTGGTGCCCCCGGGGGATCGTTAAGAGCGTAGAGGGGGCGGTGGTTTTGGTGGTGGGCCTGGGGGACATTGGCGCCGGTTACGCCCGGCGGATGAAGGCTCTGGGCGCATACGTTATCGGCCTCCGCCGTACGCCGCATCCCAAACCAGAATATGTTGATGAGCTCTATCTTTCGGACAAGCTGGAGGAGCTGCTCCCCCGGGCCGACATAGTAGCGCTGATAGTGCCGGGAACAGATGCCACCAGGGGGATTATCGGCCGCCCGCAAATAGGCAAAATGAAAAGGGGAGCGGTGATTATTAACGCAGGCCGGGGTTCCGCCATCGATACAGAGGCTCTATGCGATGCCCTGGAATCGGGGGCTCTGGACGGCGCCGGCCTCGATGTCACCGATCCCGAACCGCTGCCCCCGGATCACCGCCTTTGGACTCTGGAAAATGCGGTGATAACCCCCCACATAGCCGGGGGCCGGCATATGATCGAAACAGGCCGCCTCGTCATGGAACTGAATCTGGAGAACACATTCCGGTTTATAAAAGGGCAGCCCCTGAAAAGCCGTGTGGATTTGAAGACCGGCTACCGCATCCCGGAGTAGGATTTATCATGTCGTTCATATTCTCTCCGCAAACTCCGAAGGACTCAAGCCCCGCAGCTTGCGGAAAATCTTGCTGAAATAATTTGGGTCCTGATAGCCGGCGGCAAAGGCAATTTCTTTGATGCTCATGCCGGACTCGCGGATAAGTTTTTCCGCCCGCTCAACGCGGAAAGCGGTGAGGTAATCGACAAAACTGGTTTTGAGCTGATCCGAAAAAAGACGGCTGAGGTAGGCGGGCGTTACCTGGGCGGCTTCCGCGGCGGTGTTGAGCTGCAAGGAGGGATCGGCGTAGTGTTCCCGGATGCAGTCGATGGCTTTGACCAGGGGCAGGGGAAAATTGCCGGAACGGCGGAGGGCCGCTTCTGTCAGCAGTTTTTCAAAGGTTTGGGCTGCCCAGTCTTCCCATGCGGCGCTTTCTTTTAGGGCCATGATTTCGGCGGCAATGTCGGGTGATATGTCCGGGAGCGGCGCTTCATCGTTTTTGCTGTAATAGCCTGAAATGTCATCCATGAGGAAGGCAAACACCGGGATCATTTTTGCTTTGGCAAGGTTGAATTCATGGGCGGAAAAAATATCCCTCCAGAGGAATGTAAAAAGTTTTCGTACTTCGTCAGGATCGGCGATGCCTATTTTTCGGCGCAGATCGATGAGCCGCCGGCGTTCGCGGTTTTGGGCATCGCCGCTTTGTCTGCGCCGGTTTTCCAGATCGCGTAACGCTTCGCCGCAGGAGAGGTACAGTTCCGGGCCCCGGCGGAGACTGCCCAGGCCCCAGGCAAGACTGCCGCTGAACGCGCCGGTATCAGGCAGGGTCCCGGCGATGATGCGGGCCAGTTGTTCCTCAAGATCGTCCCGGCTGATTTCACCGGAGATGAGGAACAGGCCCCGGTTCAGCATGGCGTCATGGACGCAGTGGTATTTATAGGAAAGCCGTTCCGCCAGGGGGGCGCAGTATTTTTCCGCATCCCCGGTTTCCAAAATGAAAACAATGCCTTTGTCAGAGGGGATTTCCAGCTCCTCCCGAACCGTTTCCCATTCATCTTCGCCCATCTCTTTCCGGATAATTCTGCGCATAAAGCGCTGTAAGGGAGTTTGCGCTTCCGGTTCTGCGGCAGGGGCGCCGCGGTCTTTGAGGACCTCTCGCACGGTGTCCAGAGTTGAGAGAAAGGTTTTGCGGGAAACCGGTTTTACCAGGTATGCAAAAACGCCCAGGGGAATAGCCCGCTGGGCCAGATCAAAACGCTCGTAGGCAGTGGAGAGGATAAAAATACTGTTGGGAAATTTTTTATTCACATCGGCGATAACTTCCAGGCCGTCGAGGCCGGGGATGTTGATGTCCATAAAAACCAGATCCGGCTCAAGCTCGTGGATAAGCTTCAGCGCCTCGAAACCGGTGCGGGCCTTGCCGGCAAGAGAAAAATCAGCATCCCCTTTCAGCATGAACTCGTAACTGTCCAGCACCGGCTCCTCATCGTCAACAATCAAAACGCGATACACGGTTCCCTCCCGGTGTCGATGCGGATTATCACCGTGGTTCCCTGCCCAGGTGCGGTCTCAATGTCCACCACTGAGGGGTCATCGGGATAGAAAAAGTACAACCGCTGTATCACGTTTTCCAGACCCATCACCCTGGACACCGATGATTCGTCGATGGGCTGGGGATACAGCAGCCGCTTGGCGGTTTCTTTTTCCATGCCGTTGCCGTTATCCCGCACCGAAAGGATCAGCCGCTGGCCCTGCTTTTCGGCGCGGACACTTACATGGGAGCGGGTTTCTTCGGCGGCGCTGCCGTCCTTAAATGCGTGGATTATGCAGTTTTCAACCAGGGGCTGCAAAATCGAAACCGGCGTTTTGACCGTGTCCAGCAGGCTTTCGTCGTAATCAAGGGACAGATCCAGATTACGGGGAAAGCGCACCCGCAGAATGTAAAAATAAAACTCCAGGCCCTCAATTTCGTGACGCAAGGGCACAATAATTTCTTTGTTGCGGATAATGTGACGGAACAGTTTCGCCATGTAATCCATATATTCGCTGGTACGGTCCGCGCCTTCCACAATGGCAAGCTGCATCCCCGTGTTAATCGTGTTAAACAGAAAATGGGGATTCATCTGGGCCTGGAGCGCGTAAATTTCCATGTGCCGCACCATGCCCTCCATCTTCATGTTGCGCATTTTTTCGCGCATATATTCCTGTTTGATATTTTCCTGCCAGCGTATTTCTTCAATATAATTACGGATCTCGTTTTTCATTTTGTTGAACGCCGCCACCACCTGATCCATTTCCCGGACCGTTTCGCTTTCGATATCGTTTATTGAAAAATTGCCCGCCGAAAGTTCTGCGGCCATGGCGGACAGGCGGGTCATGGGGTCTGTTATGCGCCTGACCGACTGGAACAAAATTAAAATAGCGAATAACGAAACGAAGATGATAAAGAGCAGATTCCAGAACTGCAAAGCGCCTGAACGGGCGATAAAGAGGCCGTAGGCGTCCATCTGGCCCCGGAATCGTTCGGCGCTGATAGATTCGATCTCCCGGTTGATGTATTCCAAAAGGCTGGCCATCTCATCGTAGATTCTGGTATAGGCGGCGATGTTCCGGCCGCGCTTTTCTTCCATGGCCCGGTCCGCAAGGTTGAGGTAGGAATGGATAAGCGGATAGAGCTCCCGCTCCCGCAGACTGGCGCTCCCGGGCGTTACCGGCATATAGGTGGGCAGTTTAGCACGTAACGACTGGGCGTCGATCAGTATTTGGGCCAGGGCGTTGGAAGAGCGGGTGGAAAGGTATTCCAGAAGCGGCGCCTGAAACCGGTCAAGGTCCTCCTGAATTGATTTGATAAAACGTTCCTGCTCGAACATATTATCCGAAATGTCCTGCAGATTTTTCGCTGAAAATAAAATATAAGCCGTGGAAAGGGAAAGGATGATGAAAACTCCGGCAAAACTGAGGAGCATCTGCATCCTGAAAGAGCGGGGCAGGCGTAATCTCACCGTATGTTCTCCCTGTTGATGATCTCTATCCCCGTGTCAATTGAGGTTGAGGTATAACCGGTCTGACGTAATGAAACCAGGGAACGCACCGCCTCGTAGCCGATCCGTTCCGGGTTGATTGCAAGGCTGCAGGCGATTATTCCCTTGCGGATATTTTCCAGCACCCCCGGATCGCTGCCGAAACCGATAACCTGTACCCTGCCGACCAGATTAAGGTCGATCAAAGTTTGGGCCGCGGCGATGGTATCGTTTGAATCGGTAAAGATGATGGTGTTAAAATCCGCAGCCGCCTCGCTGGCGGCGCCGGCGCGGAACAGGCGGGAAAGCAGCAGCTCGGCGTCCAGGGGGTTGAGGTTGGTTTTGAAGCCTGTAATGGGAGAGGCGAGCCGGCTGCCCAGGGCGGCGATGATCCCCATTTCCACCAGTTCCCGCTCGCCGTAGATGCCCGGCGATTTATCGCTGTACACCACCGCCAGCCGGATGGGTCCTTCGCTGATGCCGCCGGCGGCAAGCCCCAGCCGCCTGCCCACGTCAAAGTTATTGTTCCCGATAAAAGGCCAGGGCTGATCATTGGGCACATTGTGATTGATGATCACCGTGGGGATCTGCATGGAGCCGAGCCGATCCAGTTGGCGGCGGGCGGTAACGTCGTCCAGGTAGGGGCAAACCACGACGCCGTCGACACCGGTGTACAGGGCCATTTCCAGCTCGTTTTTTACCGGGTCAATGGAATGAATCGAAATGGCGGCGTTAAATTCTTCCGCCCCCTGCCGCGCCCCGGCGATTATCCCGGTAAAAAAGGAGTTTCGGTTATCCGGCAGATACAGGGCAAAATGGTAGTTCAGCGAATTGTCAAAGGGCGGCTGGATATACAACGATCGGGCCATGGAAAGGGAAACCAAAAAAGCGGCAAACCCAAACAGGCCAAAAAAGATAATTCCCCCCCGCAGCAGGTTTTTCATGGACTACAGTATAAACCACTACGGGAGGAATGTAGAGATGGTTTTATGACTATGCTCAACCCAATCCGGCTTTGCGGCGGGAATACACATCGTAGAATACCGCCAGCAACAGGATCAGCGCCTTAACCACATACTGGTAATGGGTACCCAGGTTCATCAGGGACATACCGTTGTTGATGGCGCTCATCACCAGGCCCCCCACGATGACCCCCACCACGGTCCCGATACCGCCGGATGCCGAAACACCGCCGATGTAACAGGCCGCAATGGCGTCCATCTCAAAGAGGTTGCCAGCCTGGGGAAGGGCGCTGTTCATGTAACCGGTGGAGACCACCGCCGCAAGCCCGGTCAATGCGCCCATGATGCAGAACACGATGAAGGTGATAAATTCGGAGTTGATACCCGACAGTTTCGCCGACCGGGAGTTACCACCCACCGCGTAAATATAGCGGCCCAGAACGGTGTTCTTCAAAATAAAGTGGAACACAAAGACCGTCACGCCAAGCACGATCACCACAATGGGGAGCCCCCGGTAGCGGGCAAAACGATCGGCCAGGGCCAGGGCCAGCACACCGATAATCACCAGCTTGCCGATGAACATGGCCAGCGGAGTTACCGTAAAACCATTGGCAATTCTGGTCTTCCTGCCCGAAAACTCGGCGGCGCAGAAAACCACCAGCACGATAATCACCGCGATAATGGCAACGGGATAATACAGACCCCCTATTTTTTCAAGGCCCAGCACCTCGTCAAGGGTGCCGGTGGCAAGGTGGGAGTAGCCTTCGTCTTTCAGGCTGATGGGGTTAACCTTGGTAACGATATAAGTAAGGCCCCGGAAAAGCAGCATACCCCCCAGGGTCACGATGAAGGCCGGCAGCTTGGCATAGGCGATCCAGACCCCCTGAAAAGCGCCAATGGCGATACCCATGGCTATCGAAGCCACCACTGTTACAAGCATACCCGCGCCGGTATTGTAGATCATGGCGCTGATGGCGCCCACAAAGGCGCAGACCGAGCCGACCGAAAGGTCAATACCCAGAATGATGATACACTGCACCATGCCCACCGCCAGAATAAGCACGTAACTGTACTGGAAAAAAATGTTGGTAAAATTCCGGGGGCTAAAATTATTCCCGTTGGTCAGCGGGGCGAAGATGACCATTATCGCCGCCAGTATGATGAACATGGAATAGTTCCGGAGGTTGTTTTTTATCAGGCCCCGGATATCTGATGTATGAATCGCTTTGTCACTCATAATTCCTCCTTATCCCACCAATGCCATGTGCATTATTTTTTCCTGGGTTGCCTCTTCTTTTTTCAGCATCCCCTTTATTCTTCCTTCGTTCATAACATAGATACGATCCGCCATGCCCAGCGCCTCGGGAAGCTCGGAGCTGATCATGATGATGCTCTTGCCCGCGGCGATCATGGTGTTCATGATGTCATAAATTTCCGCTTTGGCCCCCACGTCGATTCCCCTGGTGGGCTCATCAACAATCAGAATATCCGGGTCCGCCAGGAGGCTCTTGCTGACTACTACCTTCTGCTGGTTGCCGCCTGAAAGGTTGCGCACAAGCTGGTCCACCGATGGGGTCCTGATCCGCAGTTCTTTGCGGTAGTGCTCGGCTTCCTGTATCTCCCCCTGGCTGTTCATGATCCCGAATCGGGAAAGTTTTTTCAGGCTTGCATGGGCGATGTTGGTTTTTATGTCCTGGATCAACACCAGGCCCAGGCTCTTGCGATCCTCGGAAATATAGCCCAGCCCGGATTCGATGGCGGCCTTGGCGCTGTTGAAATTGAGGATATTGCCCTTGATACGCAGTTCCCCTTCGCTGCGGGAACCGTAGGATTTGCCGTACAGGCTCATCATAAGCTCGGTGCGGCCCGCGCCCATGGGCCCGCAGAAGGCCAGGATCTCGCCCCGTTTTAAATAGAACGAAGCCTTGTCCACCACTTTGATCCCGTGGTATTCGGGGTGGTACACGGTCCAGTCCTTGACTTCCATGATGGTTTCACCGGGCGATGATTTCCGCTCCGGGAATCGGTGGGTCAGGTCCCGGCCCACCATATCCTTGATGATCATTTCCTCGGTAAGTTTGTCGCCCTTTACATCGTAGGTACGGATGGACTTGCCGTCCCGTAAAATCGTTACCGTGTCGGCGACCTTGAGCACCTCGTTAAGCTTGTGGGAGATGATCACCGAGGTAATGCCCTGGCGCTTGAATTCCAGGATGAGGTTCAGCAGCTTTTCGCTCTCGTCATCGTTCAGGGACGAGGTGGGCTCGTCCAAAATCAGCAGTTCCGCCTTTTTGGAAAGGGCCCGGGCAATCTCAATGAGCTGCTGCTTGCCCACGCCGAGTCTGCTCACGATGGTTTCAGGCGGTTCATGGAGCCCCACCGTATTGAGGTACTCCCGGGATTCGGTGATATATCTATTCCAGTTAATGACACCGAGTTTTGTCTCCATGTGTCCCAGAAAAATATTTTCATAAATTGAAAGATACGGACTGAGCGCCAGTTCCTGATGGATGATGGCGAGCCCTTCTTTTTCGCTGTCCTTGACATTGTGGTAGTTGACTTCGTGTCCCTTGAAAAAAACCTTGCCCTCGTAGGTGCCCTTGGGATAGACGCCGCTGATACAGCTCATCAGCGTGGACTTACCCGCGCCGTTTTCGCCGCAGAGGGAATGGATTTCACCTTTTTTTACTTTCAGACTGACATTTTCCAGGGCCCTGACGCCGGGGAATTCCTTGGTCAGGTTCTCTATCTCCAAAATGTACTCGCTCATACAGCCACCTTTCGGAAATTTGGAATGTGGAGTGTGAAATTTAATTCCACACTCCACATTTACTGTACTATTTCAACTGGGCGGCCTGGGCGGCTTCGTAGAAACCGGCGTCCACCGGCACGTTGATGTTACTCTTCGTTACCAGAATGGGATCAAGCAGGTAGGTATTCACATACTTTTTGCCTGTGTTGCCAATTTCCCGCAGATCGCCGGAGGCAAGCACTGCGCCAGGGATATTCGGGGTCTGGCCCTTGACGATGGCGTCGGCCAGCAGGATGGCAGCCTCGGCCAGCTTGGCGGTGTCTTTGAAGACCGTGCTGTACTGCTCGCCGTTCTTGATGGATATGGCGGAGTCGAATTCAGCATCCTGACCGGAAACTACCGGCAGCTTGGCCCGGTATTTGGCATCGGCTTTGCAGGCTTCGATAATGGCCCGGCCCAGGGTGTCATTGGGGGCCAATACTGCGTCCAGGGTCACGTCCCGGGCATCATTGTTCAGCAGGTTTTCCATACGGGTCTTGGCGATGGGCGCGGACCAGTTCTCGGTGGCGATCTGCTGGAAGGCGGAAGTGTCCTTGGAGGTCTTGGGATAGGGCCCCACGACCTTGAGCACGCCCTTGTCGATGTAGGGGTTGAGGATGCTCATGGCGCCGTCAAAGAAGAAGAATGCGTTGCCGTCGGTGGGAGAACCGGCAAACAGGGTGATATACTTGGGGGCTGCGGCGGTGGCAGTGGCCAGGTTGAGGGCAGTTTCGATGCTCTGTGCCTGGAGCACACCTACCTTAAAGTTATTAAAGGTGAGGAAATAATCGTACTGATCCGAATTGGGGATGATCCGGTCATAGGCGATAACCGCCACTTTGTCACGGGCGGCTTCGGTTACTACCGAGCCTACACCTTCATTGATACAGCCAACCACCAGGACCTTGGCGCCCTGGGTCAGAAAGCTCTGGATCTGGGTGTTCTGCTTGGCTTGATCCGCATCGGCCCACTGGGCTTCCGCTTTATAGCCCCGCTTCTCGGCTTCCGCCTTGAGGGAGTTGCCGTCTTTCACCCAGCGCTGTACGTGGGTTTCGGGCATGGCGATACCGACCTGGAGCCCCCCGCTGGCCGCGCCGCTTTTCTGGGAACCGCCGCCCGCAAAGGCGAAGGAGCCGATGGCGCAGAGCGCCACAAGAACCACTAAAATCTTCTTCATAAAATCCTCCAAAAAATAGATATATCCTATTATACCGGCACGATATGCTGTTGGAAATCGTAAAGTTTTGACAAAAACAGGGAAAATTGCGTTTTACAGGGGAAAATTGGACGCCAAAGGGGAATATTTTGACGTAAAGAATTTACCCTGCTGCGCGGATCTTTTTTAATGCCCGTTCACAACATTCCGGTACACATCTTCCCGTGAATGGAAACCGTCCCGGATGACCACGTCGATAGTGTCCGCGAAGACCGCCACGGGCTTTTCGATATACGAGGGGATGAGGCCGCCGCTTTTGTTTTCCCGCATCTCGTCCGGGGGGAACTCCTCTTTGCGGATGATGGCCAGGGCGAGCCGGGCGGCCCGGGGGGCCAGTATCCCGATGGGCTTGTACACGGTCATGAGCTGCAGGCCCTCCACGATGTGCTGACAACTGATAAGCTCCGCGTCCTGGCCCACCACCGCCACCTTCCCGGCCAGCCGCCGCTCGGACAGGAGCTGGATGGCCGCACCGGCGATGGCGTCGTTGCCGCAGGCGATGGCGTCCCAGTTAATATCTTCTTCAAAGATAGCCTCTATTTTTTCCAGCGCCTCATCGGAGCTCCACTCCTCAAGCCAGATTTCCTTCCCCAGCACAATATCCCCGGACCGGATAGGGGGATCAAGCATTTCGTGGAGTCCTTCGCTGATTTCAAAGCTGTTGAAGTCGTGAACCGAGCCGTTGACCACCAGATAGCGGCCCCGTGGCACAGCCT
>BNUV01000049.1 GCA_025997615.1 Spirochaetia bacterium | reverse complement strand
AAGATCCGGCCATCGCCGAGGCCAATATTAAAGCCTTTCACCTTGGACGTAGTGCGGAGAACGCATGAACTACCAATACTGGAATGAAAAAATGGAAACCCTGCCCCGGCCCGAGCTGGAGGCGTATCAGCTTTCGCAGCTTAAAAGCACGGTGGACCGGGCGCTCCGCACAACTTTTTATAAGGATACATTTATCAAGGCGGGAATCCGCAGTAGTGATGATATTAAAAGCCTTGCTGATTTACAAAGAATTCCCTTTACCACCAAGCACGATCTTCGTGAAGGTTTTCCCTATGGCTTTCTTTCCATTCCGCTGGATGATGTAGTACGGCTCCATGCCTCCAGCGGCACCACGGGAATCCCCACCACGATTTATTTTAGCGCGGCGGACTTAAAACGCTGGGCCGGTTTCGTGGCCCGCTGCATCTACGGCACAGGCTGCACCAAAAGCGATGTGTTCCAGAATATGATCACCTACGGCCTTTTTACCGGCGGCCTGGGCTTCCATGCCGGGGGCGAAGAAATCGGTATGCTGGTAATCCCCTCGGGGGCGGGAAACACCACCCGCCAGTTCCGGCTCATGCAGGACTTCGGCACCACCGTGGTTCACGCAACGCCCAGCTTCCTCCTCCATGTTGAAGCAAAGATGAAAGAAGAAGGAATCAGCCGGGAAAGCCTGAAACTGAAAAAAGCATTTGCCGGGGCGGAACCCTATTCGGAAGACACCCGCCGCCGGATCGAAGCGCTTCTTCATATTGATGTGTATAATTCCTATGGCCTTTCGGAGATGAACGGCCCCGGCGTAGCCTTTGAGTGCCAGCACAAGGACGGCCTCCATCTCTGGGAAGACGGCTACATTGCCGAAATTGTCAACCCGGAAACGCTGGAGCCGCTGCCCGACGGCGAAGTTGGCGAATTGGTGATTACCTGCCTATGCAGGGAAGCTACCACCCTGCTGCGTTACCGCACCCGGGACCTCAGCGCCTTTTACACCGAACCCTGCCCCTGCGGCCGCACCCACCGCCGCCTCCGCCGCATCACGGGCCGCACTGATGATATGCTTATCATCAACGGTGTTAACCTTTTCCCCAGCCAGATTGAAGAAGTGATCATGGGCATCCGGGAAGTGGGCAACAACTACCTTATCGTGGTGGAAAAAGAAGGCGTCATGGATCGCCTCACCGTAAAAACAGAAGTGGGAGCGGATATATTTATGGACGACACAAGGCCCCTCAATGCCCTAAAAGAAAAGATACGGAAAACCCTCCAGGCTTCCATCACCATAAATCCCCGGGTGGAGCTTCACGAAAACGGCAGCCTCCCCGTGTCGGAAGGCAAAGCGGTTCGGGTACAGGACAAGCGGCCCAGGGATGTGTAACCACGGTTAAATTATTCTTATCTAAAGTTTAGACAAAAACCGGAAGCTTAGATCATCGCAGTCGGGCAGACCTTCGTGTCCGAAGTCGGGATAAAAATGCACATTCTTAGGTCCACGTATCTTGTTGTACATGGCGAACTGGCTTGAGGGGGGACAGATGGTGTCCATAAGGCCGGTAAACATCAGCACTTCGGCTTTGATTCGGGGGGCCAAGAATTGCAGATCGATGTAGCCCAGCTTGGTGAAGATTTCATCTTCCCGTTCATGCCGGGGATCGAAGAGGCGGAAATAATCCTTGATTTCCTGATAGGCGCCGGCGGCCAGATCCATTTCCCATACCCGTTTGTAATCACAGAGAAAGGGATACACCGGGGCGGCCAATTTTACCGGGGACAGGGCGGCGCAGGCAACGGTCAAAGCCCCGCCCTGGGAACCGCCTGCGGCGCCGATGCGGTTTCCGTCGACTTCATCCAGCGCGGCGATAACCTGAAAAAGCTGGGCCGTATCCAGATAAATGTGGCGAAAGAGCATATTATCGCTTTGGTCATCAAGACCCCGGATGATGTGCCCGTGAAAGGTGTTTCCCTTTACACCGCCTGAATCCTCGCTGCTTCCTCCCTGGCCCCGGCAGTCCATGGCGGCCACCACCATGCCGGCGGCGGCATAGGGCAGATACCCGGTCCAGTCCCCGGCGTTTCCGGTATAGCCGTGAAAGCGCAGCAGCGCCGGAGCTTTCCCTTCAATCTTTTTTGGCCGGAGGAATTTGGCGTGAATCCGGGCGCCCCTTACACCCGTATAATAGAGATCAAAACAATCGGCAAAGGGGGTGGTAAATTTCGCGGGAACGAATTCCGGGGCGGGATCAACCGTCCCCAGCTCCTTCAAGGCCCGTTCCCAATAGTCGTCGTGATCCAGAGGGCGGGGATTCCTGCCCTTAAAGGTCAAAAGTTCCGCCACCGGCATATCAATCAGCATGGGTTCCTCCTTTTATATAGGCCATAGCCGCCTGCCAGTCGGCACGGCTGAAAAAATGGGTCCCGTGACGAAGGCTCATGGCTGGGTTCCCTTGCCAAAATGCGCAAGGCGCATGGGGAAAATTGTCCGGAGCGGTAAAATCTTTTTTCCCGAAAAGTTCCCACACAACGCCTGCGGCCTTGCAGCTAAGGTATTCCTTTTCCACATCGACCCATTCATCTTCTTCGGCGATGGACGTAAGGAGCCGCCGGGGAGCGCAGAGGGCCAGGGGAAAATGCTGATCAAAGGGCATGGCGTTTTCATTGTTGTTATAGGCACGAAAGTTTTCACAAAACCAATGACTGTGGTGATGCTGCAATTCTTCCATGGATTGTTTTGAATTTTTCCGGGTAAAGGCGATCCCGGCAGTACTGGAACCGAAGGGCATCACAAAATCAAAACGTTCATCCTGGGCGCCGCACCAGAGGCTCGTTTTCCCCAGCCGGGAAAAACCTATGGCCGCCAAAGGCAAAGAAGCAAATTCTTCCAGTGTCTTGAGATAATCGGCAACACGGCTCATGGCATAGGCCCACATTCCCAATTTGCCCCAGCCCGCACCAGGACTGCGGGGAAACACCGCCGCCAGGCCGGAAGAAAAATCACCATCGTCACTGGCCACGCTGAGGTAATCGAATATGGCGTGGACAAAGCCGCCGTCAATAATTTCCTCCACGGGACAGCTTGGACAATACCTTTGGTCGTCTTTACCGGTGATCATGAAGGCGATATTTACAAAGACCGCCAATTTTTTTTCTTTGGGAATTGTTATCGTTACCGGAAAACTGAAACTTCCCCCCGGCGCGTCCAGAACCAGTTCTATCTTCCGTTCCACCGCCTTGCCGCTGTAAGCGTTCATATCTTCCCGTAAAACTTTTCCATGGACCGGGCAGGGAGGCGGCGTAAAACCATACATTTCTTTTTGGAGCAGAGAAAGAATTTCTTCCCGCCGCGTCTGCCATTCGGCGGCCTTTGTTACCAGCAGAGAAGGCAGATTCAATTCATCAATTTTTTCTTTAAACATTTTATCACCTTAACGGCCCATCTACCGGAGGCAGGGGAGCCATACGGTAAGGCGGGGCTTTATGTATCCAGTCCTTGCGGTAACCGATGTTCGCCAGGAGGCCATCGTTTTTATCCCGCCCCCTGGCGTAGTAGAAGGGAGCGCGGTAGACACCCCGCTCCTCGGCATCATCACCGCCTTCAAGTATTCTATCACAGAGCATGATAGCTTCGTCTATCACCCGGGGAGGTAGGCTCTCTTTTCCGTGGCCACCCCAGAGCGCGTCAAATTCAGGCTGCCGTTCTTTCCAATGTAAAAGCCCCGCTTTATAATCGGGAATACTGGTGGATCCGTCCAGGTAGAGGAGCGTGTTGGTATTACAGGCATCCCCGCTAAAAACTATCCGCTTATGTTTTTCCAGAAAAACCACACTGCCCAGGCTATGGCCGGGAACGGCTATCACCTCGATGATCCTTCCCCCCAGATCGAAAACATCGCCATCGTAAATGGGGTAGGTTTTAAGGGCACGGGGGGGCGTTAAGTCCTGCCACTGTACAAAGGAAGAGCCGCCGTTGCTCCGTTCGATGTGTTCCTTCCGGTGCTCCACGGTGGTATCGTCGTAGAGAAAACGGATGTCATCGGGATGCATGGAACAGATGCCGAAGTCAAAGCAGCCCCCGGAATGATCCGCATGGCCGTGGGTCAGGGCCGCATGAATGGGCAGATCCGTCAGTTCCCGGCAGAAGGAGCGGAGATTCCCCACGCCGGTGAGGGTATCGATCAAAAGGGCGTAAGTATCGCCTTCCAAAAGATACGCGTTCTCCCCGGCGGTTCCCCCGATCCGGGTTGTCCGTTCCGCTATTGCCTGTGCTTGAAAAAACTTTGATGTCATAAACCCTCCTACTCCTTCACGGCGCCGATGGTAATGCCCTTAACAAAGTATTTCTGGAAAAAAGGATAAACTACAAGTACCGGAATAACGCCCACCACGGCCATGGCCATACGCACGGTATTGCCGGGAATCCGGGCAATCTCCCGCGCCGCCGCCGCTCCCAGGCTGGAATTCCTCTGCAAAAAGCTGATGTTCTCCAAAATCCGGTTCAAGAGGTTCTGCAGACTGAAAAGCTGGGGCTGAGTGATGTAGATAAGACCGTTGTACCAGTCGTTCCAGTAGGCAACACCGGTCATCAAGCCCAATGTAGCAAGGATGGGCAGGGACAGGGGCAGGACAATACGCCAGAAGGTGCCGAATTCCCCCAGCCCGTCGATCCGGGCGGACTCGATTATCGCCTCGGGAATATTGGTGGCAAAAAAAGTACGGACCAGAATGATATTAAATCCGTTCATCAAAAGTCCCGGAACGATAAGCCCCGCCAGGGTATTTTTGATATGAAAAATCTGGGTGTAAACCAGATAGGTGGGCACCAGCCCTCCGTTGAAAAGCATGGTAAAAAATACCAAAAACGAAAGGATCTTCCGCAGGGGAAAGTCCCGGCGTGAAAGACTGTAGGCCAAAAGGCAGGTAAGAACCATCCCGCAAAAAGTACCGATGACCGTTACCAGCACGGAAATTTTCAGCGAATTGAAAATATAATCCGCCTGATCCACCAGATATTTATAGGCATCGAGGCTCCACCTTTTCGGAAAGAAAGAATATCCGTACTGCATGATGGTTTCTTCGTGGGTAAAAGAAGCGATGATAAGCAGGGCGAAGGGCAAAACAATGGAAAGCACGATAAGCACGAGAATGAAATGACACCAGAACTGGAATATTTTTGTTTGTCTATTTTTCATAGTGTGCAGCTCCTAAAACAACGCATTTTCAGGGTTGAGCTTGCGGACAATTAAGTTGGTACCAAAGACCAAAATAAAGCCTACTACTGCCTGGTACAAACCCGCCGCCGCCGACATTCCTATATCGCCCAGAACAATCAGCCCCCGGTACACGTAGGTATCTATAACGTTGGTTACACTGAAAAGAGGGCCGGAATTCATGGGAACCCGGTAGAAAAGACCGAAGTCGGAATAAAAAATCCGGCCTATGGCTAAAAGGACCATCACCGAAATTACCGGCGTAATGTGGGGAATGGTGATGTTAAAAATCACCTGCATCTTGTTGGCGCCATCCAGTTCAGCGGCCTCGTAGTAAGTGCGGTCAATGCCAACCACGGCGGAAAGATAAATGACCGAGTAAAAACCAAAACCTTTCCAAAGGCTGACGATGTTCAAAATAAAGGGCCAATATTTTGTTTCGGAATACCAGTTAACGCTTTTTCCACCCAAGAGGGGGATCAGGGTTTTATCAAGAAAACCCTGATCGGTGGAGAGAAAAGAAAAGGTCAGGTAGGCAACGATGATCATCGAAATGAGATAAGGCAAAAGTATGATCGTCTGGTACAACCGGGCGGCAAACCTGAAGCGAATTTCGTTCAGAATAATGGCCACCGCCACGGAAAAAACCGTGTTGATGGCGATAAAGCCCACATTGTAGAGGATCGTATTTCTGGTGATGATAAACGCGTCCCTGGTACGAAACAAAAACCTGAAATTTTCAAAACCAATAAATTTGCTGCCCCAAATCCCCAGCTGAAAATTGTAGTTCTTAAAGGCAACAACAAGCCCCGCCATGGGAAGATAATTGTTGATAAAGAAGTACGCAATGCCGGGTAAAGCCATAAGGAAAAGCGGCCAATACCGCCTGACGGATTTACTAAACCGTTTTGTGTTCATTTAGCGGCGGCCCATGCATCAAGCTGTTTTTGCTTTTCCGCAATAATCTCGTCAATGCCGGCGTTTTTAAGAGCCTGGATAAACCGGGGCAGCGCCGTATCGGGATCCACCACACCGTATTCAAGGCTTAAGCGATACTCGCTTACCACGTTGGTTACGGAAGCCACGGCGGTTTTCACCGGGGACGAATCGTATTCAAAACCCATGGCTTTGGAAATCAGGGCGTTTTTGTTGAAGGCATCAAGCTGCTGATAGAGGTCCGGGGGGTTCCCTTCCCATACGTAGGATTTAAGCTGATCCCCGAAGATCCATCCTGCAAACATATCCCAGCCGGTATTGTTAGCGGTCACCCCCGAAGGATAGGTGATCATATTGTCGTAACCGGGCATCTTCACATAATGTTTACCCTCAATGCCGAAGTCGATCAGATTGATAAAGGCAGCATCGGTATAAAGCAGGCTAAGAGCGTCAACGGCCTTTTCCGGAGTTTTTCCGGTTACCGGCAGGGTCCACATCAGACTGGTCACCGTCCGGGTGGTAGCATAAGGAGAAATAAAATCCTTCTGCGCCAGCTCGTAGTCCATGGTCATGGAAGTTTCCCCGGCATAACCCGGTTTCAGGTTGGCGCAGGTGGCAAAGAGGGTACCGGCGCCGATCATGGCGTTACCCCCATCGGGAGTGGTGATGGCATCTTGCGGGATATAACCCTTGAGGTACCATTCCCGGATCTTCCGGACATACCGGGCATAATCCGCAGTGGCATAGAGATTTTCCACCTTCAAAGCGCCCTGGCCGCGGTTCATCAGCACGCCCAAATCGTCGCCGAGGGGATCACGGTCATGGAAGAGCTGAAACACAATGCCATGCCAGTTGCCCTGGGGAAAAATCATGTACATATTCGGTTCGCCGGCCTTTACCTTGGCGAACATACGGTCCAGATCATCGATAGTGTTAAGGGAATCAACGTCAATGTTGTACTTTTCCACCAGATCCTTCCGCATCACCAGGCCGTAACTGCGCACCATATCCCGTAAGCTGGGTACGCCGTAGGTGTGGCCATCCACCAGAGAAGCGGCCATATAGACAGGCCCGATAACATCGGTCATGGCCTTGCCGGCAGTGCCGGTCAGGTACTGCTCCATGGGCGCCAATTTACCCTGACCAATGGTAGTGGCATAGTTCTCACCCAAAACAGGCAGTAAATCAAGCTTTTCACCCCCGGAAATCATCAGGTTTATCTGCTGATCCCAGGCAGACCAGTCGATGGGCATAAGGGCAATTTCGACCCCCGCCTTAGCCCGGGCGATTTTGTTCAATTCCTCCGTGACCGGGGCCATATCATCCAGCCTGGCCCCGGAGAAAAACGCCATGGTCAGTTTGGTATACTGTCCCCCGTCCCCGGCAGGTTTGGAGCATCCGACAGCCAATATCAGGCATAAACCTAATCCCAAAAGTACTTTTTTCATCAAAATCCTCCTGAATATGAATATTATTTACATTTTCGTAAATCTATGTAATTTTACAGAAAATTTTCTTTTATGTCAAGAAAAACTTTACAAAAAATGATTTTTTTTGTAGAATCTTCCTACCGGGGGAATAAGTGGAGAACGGCTCAAAAATCACTATACAGCAGGTAGCCGATAAGGCGGGGGTCTCCATCGCTACCGTTTCCCGGGTCCTGAACAATAAAAACACCGTCCGGGAGGATACCCGGAAACAGGTCCTGGAGGTGGCGGAAGGCATGGGCTTTAACGCCTCCTCCTCCCTGGCGGATAACACCAGCCGGGCCATTCTGCTCTGTGTACCGGACCTTATCAACCCCTTCAACAGCTCAGTTATTGAGGGCATACAGCAGTCGGCCCACCAGAACCATTACCGGGTGTTCATACTCCAGTCCAAGGAGAAGTACCTTGATTATGGGGACTACGAGGAGGCCCTGAAAAACCATTCTTTCGCGGGGATTATCCTTTTGACCAGTATCATGAATACGGAGCTTTTGGAGCTGCTCACCATCTCCTGCCCCATTGTCATGTGCTCCGAATACTGCGATGTAAACGGCGTTTCATTTGTGTCCATCGACGATGTAAAGTCCGCCTGCCGGGCCACGGAATACCTTATTTCCCTGGGCTGCCGGAAGCTGGCCCTGCTGAACTTTTCCCTGCAGTTCCGGTTTGCCCGGCACCGGGAGCAGGGCTTTGACGAGGCCCTGCAAAAGGCGGGGCTTGAAAAGAATCCCGACTGGATTGCCCATCTTTCTTCTATTGATTATCAGCTTGCCTATTCCAATGCGCTGCATATACTTTCGCTGCCGGATCCCCCCGACGCCTGTTTCGCCGTTTCCGATGTGTACGCCGTCGCCATGATCCACGCCGCCAAAAAAAGCGGCTTCCGGGTTCCCGGGGACCTTTCGGTCATCGGCTTTGACAATATTGATCTTGCCTCCATGACCGATCCTTCCATCACCACCATGGCCCAGCCGGGCCGCATGATAGGCTTTCAGGCCAGCGAGCTGCTCATCGAAAAGATAAATAACCCCCGGATGGCAAAAAAGCGTATCATCCTGAACACGGAGCTTATTGTCCGGGAAAGCACGGCCCGTTTATAGGGGACTGCGGGCAAATTTTTTGAGCATTTCATCCAGCCGGACAATATCAATGGGCTTGGAGATAAAGCCGCTAAAACCCGAGGACAGAAACATTTCCTCATAACCGGCCAGCGCATTGGCGGTCAGGGCGATGATAGGAATTTTACGGGCATACTCACTGTCTATTTCATTACGGATTATTCTTACCGCTTCAATACCGTCCATGCCGGGCATCATGTGATCCATCAATATCATGTCGAACCGGGGCTCCCCTTTCCTTATCAATTCCACCGCTTCTTTACCGCTCAAAACACATTCCACTGCCAGGCCGTAGGGTTCCATCAGGCCCCGGGCAACTTCCAGATTAATGTCCACATCATCCACCACCAGAACCCTGGTGGAGCCCATGGCGGTGGGAATAATTTTTTCAAGGTTTTCATCATCAATAAATTCAAGGGCCTTGAGCCGTTCGGCTTTTTCTTTTCCCAGGGGCCGGGAATCAAGGGTCTTCTGCGGAAGACGGACGGTAAAGACAGAACCTTTGCCGTATTCGCTTTCCACATTGACGGTTCCCCCCATAAGCTCCAGAAGCATCCGGGTGATCGCCAGCCCCAGGCCGGTGCCTTCTATCTTCCGGTTGGCCCTGGTATCAACCTGGCTGTATTTTTCAAAGAGCCGGCCTATATCTTCCTTTCGGATTCCTATTCCCGAATCGCTTATCCTGCAGGCCAGAGTATTGGCATCTTCCATGAAAATTTCAAATTTAACTTCCCCTGCCTTGGTATATTTTATGGCATTGGAAAGGAGATTGTTCAAAATCTGCTTTATCCGCAGTTCATCCCCGTAAAGTTTTGAAGGAAGATTTTCATCCGCCGCCAAAACAAATTCAATATGTTTATCCCCGATACGGACAATGTTCAGCCTGACCGCATCGCTGATAAGTTCCGCCGTTTCATACTCCACCGGAATGATCTCAAAACTTCCCGCTTCGATTTTGGAAATATCAAGAATGTCGTTGATGATCCCCAGCAGGGTCGAACCGGAGCGGCGGATCTTTTTAATAACGTCAAAGGTTTCCTCGTCATGTTTTTTCCGCAGCTCAATATCCGACAGTCCGATGATGGCGTTAAGGGGCGTGCGGATCTCGTGGCTCATGGTGGCCATAAATTCCGATTTTGCCCGGTTGGCCGATTCGGCAATCTCCACCTGTTTTTCCAGGGAAGCGGTTCTGAGTTTAACCGTGGTCTCCAGCGTTTCGTTAAGCACGTTGATCTGGTTAAAGGAGCTTGAAAAGTACTTCGCCATCACCAGGGCGGAAAATATATTAAAAACAAAAAAACTGTGACGGGTAAGCACAATGCCCGTATGAAAGAAAATGGAATTCAAAACGTCATAGACGGAAGTACCGGCTATCAATAAAAGGACAATGACGAAATTCCCCTGGGGAGTCCGCAATAAATTGAAACTGATGGCTTTAAGCCATGGGGCTTTTACGGCAGAACCGCCTGTTTCCCGGTACTGCTCTTTTTTCGTTTTGATGATCCGGTTTATAAAGTCAAAAAGCACATCATAAACAACCAGATAAACAAAATACAGGGGACCGCAAAACTGCCAGAAACGCAGGGCCCTGTTGACGTATTCCGCCGGAAAAATACAGGAGCTGATGGCCAGAAACAAAACAAAAAAACCGTAAATTTTGGTAACCGGCGTTATCCGCTGTCCGTTGAGTTCTTCGAAAAATGTCCCCAAAAGAAAAACCAGGGTGTACAGTGAAATATACTCAATGCGGAAAACAACAACGGAATCACTGAACACTTCGTAGATCGAGGGGTGGCGGCAGAGAAAGTAAATGCTCACCGCTATGGAAAAAAGGCTGTAGTAAAGGTTATACCGGGCCTGCCTGCGCATAATAAAAAGCAAAAGGTAGTAGAGCCCCACAAAGACATACACCGTGGAACAGATAAGCGAAGCCTGATTGGCGGTTTGCCTTTCAATGATCCTGAAATCATCTATAAAATAGGGCGATGCATAAAAAAGGCCCGTATTTTCATAAGAGGCGGAACCGATGATCCTGAAACCAAGATAGTTCTCCGCCTCCCTGAACGACCCCTTGTGCAGGGGCACCAAAAGATTCCTCCAGGAACGGTGCTGCAGGATCTGCCCTTCCCCGTCCAGATGTACCTGGGACAAAACCAACTGCCCGTTAAAAAAAATTTCCCAGTTATCCCCGATGCCGCCCAGAAAGATATTGGGAAAAGTCATGGAGCTTTGATCAAAAGCGTCCATCCAGGCGGAATCCAAATAAAAGGGGATAAGAAAAGTAAATTCCTCCGTCCGGTGATCAAAAAGGGAAAACAGGGACGGCTTTTCTTCCGGAGGCAGCAGCTCCTTAACCTTGGCTGGTGACCGCTGCCCCGCGGGAAGCACCGCATCCCAGGAAGATTCCGCAGGGTTCCGGTTTATATCCTCCGGGTGAAAACCCCGTTTCATATAAACGGGATAATCCCGCAGATTAAGGCGCATGGAGCCGGGTTTTGCATTCCAGGGATGCAAAAGGATAAAAAAGACCGCCACCCCGAGTAGTGCGGCAGAAATTCCAAACACCGCGGTCCTGACGTTCCGTCCTGCAGTTTGAAAAGCAAAAGGTCTGTTCGCCGATCTGATAAACGCCATCCACTTAAGGATAATGCAAAAGCCCGGATAAATATACCCCTTTTCAAATGTTCTTTTATCTGATAAACTTAATTATCATGATATTTTCACCCGAACACGAATGTATGGATGGCCAGGCGAGGGAAAAACTCCAGTTGGCCCATCTCAAAAACCTGGTAGAGATGCTTTATGCCCGTGTCCCCTTTTACCGTGAAAAAATGAACAGCCTGGGGGTGGCGCCTGAGGATATTCACGCCCTGGGCGATATACGGAAACTGCCCTTTACCACCAAGGACGATCTCCGGGAAAACTATCCCCGGGGGCTTCTGGCCTGTCCCAAAGACCGGATTGTGGAAGTCCACATGAGCTCCGGCACCACCGGAAAGCCCGTGGTGGATGAATACACCCAGAACGACATCAATATATGGCGGGAATCCATGGCCCGTACCCTGGCCGGCGGGGGCTGTACGAGGGACGACGTGGTCCAGAACTGCTACGGCTACGGCCTTTTCACCGGCGGCCCTGGCGCCCATTACGGGGCCATGACCATTGGGGCGGAAGTCCTGCCCATGTCATCGGGCAACACGGCTCGGCAGCTCATGGTGATGCAGGATTTCGGCAGCACCATGCTCACCTGCACACCCTCCTACGCCCTGTACATGTCCGAAGAGGCTGAGGATGCGGGGATAGACCTTAAAAAGCTGCCCATCAACAAGGGCTGCTTCGGGGCGGAACCCTGGAGCGAGAATATGCGGAAGGAAATCGAGGCCCGCTACGGCATGAAGGCCTACGACATCTACGGCCTTACGGAGATCATTGGGCCGGGGGTGGCTTTTGAGTGCGAAGCCCAAAACGGCCTTCATATTAACGAAGATTTTTTCTACCCGGAGATAATCGATCCCGCCACGGGGGATCCGCTGCCCGACGGCGAAAAGGGCGAGCTGGTTTTTACCACCCTGACAAAAGAGGGAACCCCCATGCTCCGCTACCGGACCAGGGACATCACCTTTCTTATCCGGGAGCCCTGCAGCTGCGGCAGAACTACGGTTCGTATGCACCGCCTCTTTGGCCGCACCGACGATATGCTTATCATCAGGGGGGTGAACGTCTTCCCCAGCCAGATCGAACAGGCCCTCATCGAAATTGAAGGGACCGAGCCCCAGTACCTTATCGTGGTGAACCGGGGCGAAAGCCATCTGGACGAGGTGGAGCTCCAGGTAGAAGTCAAGAAAGAATTCTTTACCGATGAAACCAGGGGGCTTGAGGTTCTGCGGAATAAAATTGAAGGGGTGATGAAGAGCAAACTCCAGATCGGCCTTAAGGTTAAACTGGTGGAACCCAAAACCATCGAGCGGTCCATTGGCAAGGCCAAGCGGGTCATCGACAATCGGAGGATTTAATGGAACTAATGCAGATTTCAGTATTTCTGGAAAACAACGCAGGCCGCCTTGGGGAAGTGACCAAAGTGCTGGCGGCGGCGGCGATTAATATCCGGGCCATCAGCATCGCCGACACGGCGGATTTTGGTATACTGCGCCTCATCGTGGATAAAAATGCCGAGGCCCTGCAGGCTTTGGCCTCTGCGGGTTTTACCACCCGCGAAACCGCTGTGGCCGCCATTGAGATCGACGACAAGCCGGGTGGTCTGGCAAAAATCATGGAGCTTTTTGAAAACTCTTCTGCAAACATTGAATATCTTTACGCATCCCTGGAGGCAAAGGCGGGAAAAGCGGTAGTCTTCTTCAAACTGGAAGATCACGACAAAGGTTTGGCTATCGTTAAAGAAAACGGACTGGCCATGGTCGAGAGTTTCTAAATGAAAATTTTGATGGCCTCCAGCGAGGCGGTCCCTTACGCGAAAACCGGCGGCTTGGCCGATATGGTATCGGCCCTGTCATTAAGTTTGGCGAAGTTGGGCCACGAGGTACGGATCGTCATCCCCCGTTACTACAGCGTCAGCCGCGACAAGCTGGAATTTCTGGAAGGGGCCCTGGGAGTTCCCATGGGCGGGCAGGAAGAATGGAGCGGCGTTTACACGGACATTCTGCCGGGCTCCCCCGCAAAAAATCCCGTGCGCGTTTATTTTATCGATCACGAAATTTATTTTGGCCGTGACGGCATTTACGGGACACCGGCGGAACCGGATTTTCTGGATAATCCCCGGCGTTTTGCTTTTTTCAGCCGGGCGGTTTTTCAGCTCTGCCGGAAAATCTCCTGGAAGCCGGATATTTTCCACGCCCACGACTGGCCCGCCGCCCTGGTGCCGGTGTATCACAAGTACATAGAACGGCCGGGTGATTTTGCCGGTTCCGCCTCGGTGATCACCATTCATAATCTGGGGTATCAGGGAATTTACAGCCGGGACAATTTTTCTTATTTAGGCCTCAACTGGGATGTGTTTTACAACGCCGGTTTTGAAGACTGGAGCATGATGAATTTATTAAAGGCGGGGCTCTACTCGGCGGATAAAATCAACACCGTTTCCCCCACTTATGCGGAAGAAACAAAAACTCAAGTACAGGGCTTCAGGCTGGACGGTGTGCTGCGTTACCGTTCCGGCGACTACCGGGGAATTCTCAACGGCATCGACACCGATGTATGGAATCCGGAAAAAGATACGCAGATTCCCGCAGTGTATGGCATAAAAAATATGGCGGGAAAAGCAAAGGCAAAGGCGGAGCTGCAAAAAATTTACAATCTGCCCCAGACTCCCGACGTTCCCCTCATCGGCATAGTTACCAGGCTTACCGACCAAAAAGGCGTGGGGGAGCTTTTCGGCCCCGGTTACGGTTCGGCCTGGTCCATCTGCCGGGACATGAACATTCAGATGGTGCTCCTGGGTTCCGGCGAGGCATGGTGCGAATACGAACTGCAGAGCCTTTCTTCCCGGCTTTCCAACTTCAAAGCCCGCATAGGATACAGTGAAAGCCTCAGCCATTTGATCGAGGCGGGGAGCGATTTTTTCCTTATGCCCAGCCGTTACGAGCCCTGCGGCCTTAACCAGATGTATTCACTGGCCTACGGCACCCTCCCCATAGTCCGCAGCACCGGGGGCCTGGCGGACACGGTGGAAAATTTCAACGAGGATACGGGGAAGGGCACGGGCTTTATGTTTGATCAGCTTAACCCTTCGTCGATTTACAATACCGTGGGCTGGGCGGTATGGGCCTACTACAACCGCCGTCCCCAGATTGAGGAAATGCGGCTGGAGGGGATGAAAAAAGATTTCTCGTGGGAAAAGTCCGCCCGGAAATATACCGAACTCTACGGCGAATGTCTCGGGAAAAAAGCCCAGGCTTCAAAAGCTCAAGCTTGAAGCCCAGGCTTTACGCTTAAGGCGTTATACCGCCGATAACGTTCATGCGGCCGTCGACGGCGGGGCTGATAACGCCGTCCTGCGCCTTGATGTATTCGCACACCACATACGACAGCAGCAATGATGTATTAAAGGGGTCCTGCGATCCGGTCAATATGGTATAACCGTCGCCGCCGCCCAAAAGATAATCGTTGGTGCAGAAGCGGTAGATCTTTTCAGGATCGATGGGAGCGCCGCCAATGGTGAGGCCGCTGATCTTTTTGGAAGGCACATCCAGGGTATAACGGACATCCGCAGAAAACTGGGGGAAACCGCCGTTGCCCTGGGGAATCGAAGCAATAAAGTTGAACAGTTTCAGAAGCTCCGAACCTTTGAGCGAGGCAATAAAAAGATAATTTTCAAAGGGCAGCACCGTGAGGATTTGTTCCTGGGTAATTTTTCCCTCGGGCAGATCCGCCCGGATATTGCCGCCGTTATGGAAGACAAAATCAATATTCTGATTATAGACCGTTCTGAAATACCACGCATTGGCATCGGTGATCATGTTGCCCAGGGCCGTTTCCCTGTACCTTGTCAGCCGGTTGCCCAGAAGGAAAGGCGCGGAAGCTTCGCCCACCACTTCCTTGAGGCTGGCGTTGGATTTTTCAATATAGGGTTTGAGCAGGGCCGTCATTTCAGGATCCGGGCCGATGGGAACGGGCTGCCAGGTAAAACCGACAAGCTTACCGTTGGTAATGGTGAGTTTTCCCTGCCCCACATATTTTCCCCATTCATTGGCGGAAACTATCCAGGTGCTGCCTTCCTTCAAAGGCTCCTTCATAAAAGAATGGGAATGGCCATCCACGATGATATCAATACCGGGAACCGCCGCCGCCAATTCTGTCGAGGTGATATGATCGGGCATTTCCTTTACATCGCCGATATGGGTAAGGCCTATCACAATATCAACTTTTTCACGGTTCCGTAAAATATCCACCGCCTCCCGGGCGGCGTCAATCTCGTTGATAAAAACAAGGCTCTTGTCGGGACTGGCGATGATCTTTGTACGGAGGGTGGTAATGCCAAAAATACCAACCGTAAAACCATTATATTTTTTGATGATATACTGGTTCCCGCTCAGAAAATTGCCATCCGCAGTTTTGATGTTTGAATTGACAAAGGGAAATTTTGCCTCCTCAATTTGTTTGAGGAGCTTCTCGTGTTTTCCGTCGAATTCGTGGTTTCCAAAACTGGCCGCATCATACCCCAGAAGGTTGTAGGCCAGAATATCCGGCTCGGCATCAAACATATTGGACAGGGCGGGGCCGGTGTTAATGTCGCCCGCATCCAGCAGCAGCACCTGGGGGTTAAGCGCCCTGACCGCCTTAACATAGGCGGCAATTTCCGCCAGACCGCCGCGGCCGCCATTGGGAAGAATCGCCCCGTGGTGATCGTTGGTGTGGAGTAAAACCAGTTCCTGGGTAAGCTCCTGATTTCTGCCGCCCTGATCGCTGGCGGGAGAGGCAAAAAGCGATGCCCCCACCGCAAGGAAACTTATCAGTATAAAAATTCCAAAACGTTTCATATCACACGCTCCTTAAATATTTTACAAAATACCAATCCGTAAACCAATAGAATTTCTGAATATCATGGAATCCACGTCATCCCTGTTAATGTCGGTGGGTATAAACCAGAGAGTAGGCTCATAGTAGAAGGAGAAATATTTCAGCGCCTTGAATTCCGTTTCCGTCAACGTTACCCTGAGAAATTCAAACTGGACCAGCATACCGCTGAGAATTCTGGTCGATTCTTCTGCCTTCATGGTAAACAGGGAAAAGTTAGCCCCCAGGGCAAAGGACATGGAGAAATAGATCCAATCGGGGCCAAAGAAATAATCCAACGGAATATAGGCGATATTGGCTAAAAGTTTAAGGCCAAATACATTGCCCACAAAGCGGCCTTCCTCGCTGCCGACCGTTGGCGGGGCCACACCAAACTGGAATTGCAGTTTGACGTTATTGTCAAAGAAAGACAACCCCAGACCAATATCGGCATAGGTGGCGCCGAAAACTTTGGTATCAATATATGAACCCTGTATAAATTGGGGCACCGAATAACCGAACTTATCTCCCGGCCGCAGACTGACTTCAATACGGTCAATGCTGTAGTCGTCAGAGGCCATACCGTAGACCGCCAGAATATCCCGGTGGAGGCTGTTTTCCATCGGTTCCAGGGTTGTGATCACCGGTGGCTCCACATCGACGATGAGAAAAAGCCGGCGGACTGCCATGGAGCCGTTGGTAAAAGTAGCCTTAATAAGAATGGGCAGAGGGCCCCGGACCATATCGCCGGTTTCCAGATGGAATTTCCAGTTTTCTTTTCCGATGGCCCGTTTGTAGGTCCGGCCGTTATCATAACTTATATCCACGGCCTCCACATCGTAATACCGTTCTTCGTTCCAGGATAATTTCCCGTTGCGCTCTTCCCAGTATTCATCAAAATACCAGGCGCGGCCTGAAAGCCAGGGCCGTTTGGTGATGGCATCCCCGTCTTCGTGACTGTCCACCGCCAGCATGGCGCCATAGGGCATAACCTTCACTTCATGATCGTGGCTTCTGATAGTTCCGCCGGTGGGATTTTCAAAACTTGCCGCCAGAACCAGAGAGAGCGGTTCCTTGAAACCCTCTGCGGGATATTCATAATAAAAGAGGCCGAACTGATCCACGGGAGCTTTTACAAATACCGTGTTATTTACCCACAGATCCACTTCTTTGGGAAGGAACGCGGCGGACACCCGGCCGGTCACATAGAGCGGCCCCGTATGATCGATACCGGGCATGGGATTATAAATAGCCACTTCGGCTATAGTGGTATCCCTGACAATGTTAAAATTCCGCGAGACCACCGTCTCATTTTCCGCCAGATCGTGGGTGATGACCCGAACATTGTATTCACCCACCGGCAGGCTTTTGATGTTTATATTTTCGTAGAAAACATTTTTGGGTTCTACCTTGTATTCCAGTTTGTAAGCGGAATTGGCAATATTCACCAGTTGTATCGAAAGATCCGCCACCGTAATATTGTCCCGAACCCGGCCGGTCACTTCCAGCACATCACCGTAATTGGTGCCGTTCAAGGGCTTGCTTACCGCCATTTCCGGCGGAGTATTATCAAAATTAACCAGCGCATCGGAGAAAGCTTCCACCCCAAAGGCGTCGAAGGCCCGGATCAGCATGGTATAAACGCCGTCGCCGTAAGCCACGGTACTTACCGAAAGCCGCCACTTATCCCCCATCACTTCTGCCCGCTGCCAGGTTAAGCCGTTATCAATGGAGATAAGCATTTCGCCCATGGTGTTGTTATCTATACAGGTACCTTCGATAAAAATAACGTTCTTGTTGTAGACCGTTATGGGCGGATAGGTGACCGTTACCACCGGCGGTGCGGTGCTTCCCCGGATAAGCCGTGAAAGGACCCTGCCCCGGAAACCGTAAACATCTTCGGCGACAATCTCCAGGTAATATTCACCGTCCCCCAGATCTCCCATGGAAACCGTTACATCAAAAATCTGATCGGTTTCAATTTTGCGCCACTCCATATCCGTTCCAACCCGCCCGATAAAGGGGAATTTGGAATCGGGTTTCCGGACGATACGCCAGAGAACAGAAGCCACCTCGTCATCGTCAAAGGCAAGACCGGAAATACGGAAATCCCCGGAGATGACCTCCCCGATAAGGGGCGTACTGAGGATGACCACGGGGGCATCGGAGAGGGAATCTGTTTCTATCGCCAAAGGCCTGTCGTAATTAGTGCCGCTTACGTCAGTTACCCGGACCATTACCTGCCCCTTTGTGTCCTGAATGTTACTGAAGTTCACCGACATGGAGAACGTGTACTTTTGATACGCAGAAAGAATGGTCATGGGTTCAAATCTTGTGCCGTTGGTAGTGTATGAAATACTTTCGATAGGCACCGTGGAATTAACCACCCCCGATACGGTAACCTGGCCGTTCACCACCCCCTTCGAGGCGACGGGGGAAATAAAATAAAGTTCCGGCTCTTGTGTAAAACGGTTTACCGGATAGTAGAGGGGGAAATATTCAACGCCCTCCAAAAACGTCCGCAGTTCCAGATGGATAAAACCTTCCGGCAGACTCCCTCCGGAAAGCTCCACCCTGAAGGTACCGTCGAACTCGTTAAAGGCCAGGGGAACCCAGCTCGCCTCGGGACCGATGCGGTATTCCAGACGGCCCCCGGTAAGGGAGGCTCCCCCGGCCTCTATTTTACCTGCCAGTACCAGGTTATCACGGAACCAGAAATACGGATCCGGACTTGTCATGGTGATATTTGTTTTGGGCATGGGCGCCGGGGGGGGAGCGTTAGCTGAGGTGGGCCGGTTGGTCCGGAGCACCATAGGATCCCCCATGCTGTCGTCGGAGGATCGTGCCCAAAGCCGGAGACTGCCTCTGCCCGCGGAGATATATTCCGGGGGAATCCTGAAGGACGGGGTGGCATCCAGTTCTTCCACCACCCCCTCTATGATCACCGTCATGGGATCGTAACCGGGGGCAAAATGCCCGTAAATGGCCTGATTCGGCCCCAGAGAATCCAGGGATCGGGGATAATCGATAATCAGCGCCGGCTTCCGTACTTTACGGTGATCCCGAAACTGACGGGTCACCGTGCTGATGTTACCGACTTTGTCCACCGCAGTTACCCGGAAGTTATTCCCCCGGTATACCCGGTAAGGAATATCTATCTCCACAGCCCAATAAGGATCGCCGGGGAAAATGGGAATATCGACGGTTTCACCGTTCCAATCATAGTAAAATCTATCAATACCCACCGCATCAAAAATACTGCCGGTTACCCGGATACGATCCCAAACGGCCTCGTCTTCCCGGGGGGAAATAACATCCAGCACAGGGGCGTCATTATCAATATAAAAAAGATAGGGCTTGATAGTCGTAAGACCGGTAACATCGGTGGCCCGGAGAATATAAAGCAAGGGCCCATCGGTCAATTCTTTGGTGTGAAGACGGAAGGCAAATTCCACCGCCCCCTTCCCTTTGCCGTTGGCCTTCTTGAAAGGCACCGAATAGAACTCAGACCCGCCGTCACTGCTCACTTCCAGGGCGCCAATCCCGTTGATATCCCGGGCAAAGCCTTTGATAACGGTGTTTCCCTTTAACAAAGCCCCGGTCTCGTGGGAGGTGATTTCCGTTTCCGGGGGTGTCCGGTCCAAAATAAAGCTGATCGTACGCTCGGGCCCGGGGGTTTCCTTGCCATCAAAAGCCTGAACCTTTATGGTGTGGGTGCCTTCCTCCAGATCCGAATGTAAGAAATAGCGGTTCCAGTATTCAGTGCCGTTTACTTCCTGAATGGCGCCATTATCAAGGCTGAGGGTAACCCGGTTAATGCCGAATTTTCCCGTAGCGATGCCCAAAACACTGACCGCATCGGCACGGATGACCGATTTATCGTTCGGATATATCACCCGGGCCTCGGGAAGGGAAGCCTTAGGGTCTACCCGGATATTATAGGCGCCATCCTCGGCCAGGTTCCCCGCAGGGTCATAAGCCCGGATAATAACGTTATGTGTGCCTTTTTTAAGCCGGGATATATCAAATTCAGCCTGCCAGATTTCCTGACCCTCGAGAACTTCAGTCTTAATGTCCCGTCTTCCGAAAGCCCAAAGATCTGCAGGAGACACAACCAACAAAAATCCCAGAGTAAAAACGATGAGGAAACAGGCTCGGGACAATCTTTTAGTCACTATCTCACCGATCATACTTACTCCTTACAATAGTATACCTAAACAGCCTTCAGGTATACTACCACCCCCAATGCCATATCGGCAGAAATCAGCTAAAAATGAAGGAAAAAGTGAAAAAGCCCCCAAAATACCCTTCCCTTTCTCGTCCGCCTAATGATAGTGACTTTTGAAGAAATTTTCCAACGGGTACTGGACAGACTGATTATTTTCTGATATATTTTCAGTGTATTTCGGCGCCGTACCCAAGCGGTAAGGGAGAGGTCTGCAAAACCTTTATGCATCAGTTCGATTCTGATCGGCGCCTGTTAGTGCTAAGAGAGGGGCTCATTCAGCTTTCCCCGGGAAAGCAGCTCCCCCATCAAAACCGTAAGGGTTGAAAGGTCCATTTCGCCTGATACGTCTTCCAGGGTTTCACGGATGTCCTGCCAATCTTCCTCGTCCAGGGGGAACGCATCGTCGTACTCGCCCAACAAAAAAGCCGCCGTAGAGCCCAGCCTTGCCAAATAGGGGGCGGCCGCATTTGCGGCTTGAAGATTTGCCGGGCCGCCGGGCCGGTCCAGCCGGTCCAGGGTTCTGCGGCAAAGATCCGCCGCCGCCGGGGCCCCCAGCACCGGGGAAATCAAACTGGTGAATTCCCGGACCAGAAAATCCCGGGCGGAGGGTTCCAATGCGGCCTGCGAATCGCCGGAACGCCGGGAATTTTCTGCCGAGGCAAGTCTTGAATAAAAGTGGTCAATAGGCCGCATACTTTTTACCGCATCTGCTACTGCAGCGCCTTGGGCGGCCCCAGAATTTCCGTCAGGGCAAAGGCCCGCTGTAAAGGCGGCAGACAGTCAAGATTCTGGGGGAAACCGGGCTTTGGCGATGAAACCAGAGGCTCAATGGCCTGGAATACACTTTCCACCGCCGGAAACGCTTCCCCGGCGTGCTCGGGGATGACAATGGTTTCCACCCTCCGGATAGGCTCGTCATCATCACCTTCCTCATAGATATAAACCGGAGGTTTATATACCGGCGGGGCCTGTTTTTCCGTTCGATTTTCCGCACGGTTATCCGCAGACTGCTTCCGGCTCCCGATGATCCTTAAGGCAATGACCACCGCGATGGGAATCAGTACATAAAGGTTGCCGAAAAGGTCTTCCATAAATTATTTACTGCCCGGCTTCGTTGAAGCGGCGGAGGAACCGGCGGATGAACCGCGGCCTGTTTCGCCGATGGAACTGCGCATATCCGTATCGGCCTGAATGTTTTTGAGGCGGTAGTAGTCCATCACCCCCAGATGCCCGCTGCGGAAAGCTTCGGCGATGGCCAGGGGAATTTCCGCCTCCGCCAGAACCACCTTGGCCCGGTTTTCCTGCACCAGGGCGATATTTTCCTGTTCCATGGCCTGAGCGGCGGCCCGGCGTTTTTCCGCCTCGGCCTGGAAACGGCGCATATCCGCCTCGGCCTGATCCGCCTGGAGTTTGGCCCCCACGTTGGCGCCCACGTCAATATCGGCAATATCAATAGAAAGAATCTCAAAGGCCGTTCCCGCATCCAGGCCCTTGGCCAAAACCCGTTTGGAAATGGTGTCGGGGTTTTCCAGCACCGATTTGTAGGATTCCGAAGAACCGATGGTGGTAACGATACCTTCACCGACCCGGGCGATGATCGTCTCCTCAGTGGCGCCCCCCACGAGGCGTTCAATGTTGGCCCGCACGGTAACCCGGGCCTTAACCTGAAGCTGGATACCGTCTTTTGCCACCGCATCAATCGTGTGTTTTCCCTTCGTGGCGTCGGGACAGTCGATCACCTTGGGGTTGACGCTGGTGCGCACCGCTTCCAGCACATCCCGGCCTGCCAGGTCTATGGCGGCGGCCCGCTGGAAAGGCAGAGGGATGTCGGCCTTGTTGGCGGCCACCAGGGCGCGGCTCACCTTGAGCACATCGCCGCGGGCCAGGAAGTGGGTTTCCAGCATATCACTGGCCACCTCGATGCCCGCCTTGGAAAGCATGATCCGGGAATCCACGATGATGCCCGCATTGACGTGCCGCAGCCACATCCCGATTAGCTTTCCCATGCCCACATACGCGCCGGACAAAAGCGCCCGGAACCAGAGGCCGAAGAAACGGAAAAAGAGAAGCAAAAAACCCAGGGCAATGAGCCCGCCAATCACCAAAACAACATAAAAATAAGGCATATATTTTCTCCCTTCGTTAATGATACTCCGTTTTCGGAGTTTATGCTATAAAATTAAAAGAAATCCCTAAACCAAACGGACCGTGAGGATGCTGCCCCGGACCCGTGTTACCCGCACTCCCCTGCCGGCCTC
>BNUV01000048.1 GCA_025997615.1 Spirochaetia bacterium | reverse complement strand
GTCTAATTTTGGGAACAATAGACTCATATTATTCGTAATAATATCCCAAAAATGGTCTATCGTCAAGGGATTATAGCGGAAATTACTCCGGAATTACCGGAAGCTTGATAAGACGGATCAGGAAAACATCACCCTGGCTATTGGCGCATGGCTGCGGAAGGGGAGAGCCCGGTAGTTCTGCTATACGCTCATCCCCCTAATTGCGTGTTCCCAGAGGAAGCCCTTAAGCGGTTCCCCGTCACCGGTCTCGTACCATGCGGTAAGCAGGGTGTTGAAATCGGCCATGTTCCCTTCGGCAATGGTGAGCATCCCCCTGCCTGAGGAAACCAGCAGCTTGTTGGCCGAGAGGAGGCTTGTCCGCTTATTGCCGTCCCAAAAAAGCTGGGCCCGTGTTCCCCACAAAAACAGATCCAGGGCCTTTTCCGTCGCGGATTTTTCGGCTTCCAGAATGACCGCCAATTCCTTTTCAACTTTTTCCTGAACCGGAACCGGCGGGGTATAGCTGACACCGGAGATTCCCACGGAGCCTGATCGCAGGACCCCCCATTCCAGGGATTCGTTCCGGGAAATATACCCATTCATTTTGCAGAGCACGGAAAGGCTGAGGGGCCCGGCGATGGTGTCCAGGGTGTATTTCCAGGCATCCCGCATGTTCAGAATGGCCTGAATGTCATCCAGGGTAACGCTGCCCACATTGACGCCGTTCAGGATGGTCTGGGTTTGGGGAAAGGTGACATTACGGTTCTCCATCCGCATCCCGCAATAAATGTTTTCGTCCCATTTTTTCTTTGCCAGGTGTCCCGGAGTCCCACAGTCTTGTTGAACACCGGCCGCCCTCCATCGCCCGTATCAGGATCGCAGTTAAAATATCCCAGCCTTTCAAACTGATAACGGTCCCCCGGTTTTGCCTTTGCCAATGCGCCTTCGCCGTATGCCATGGGAATTATTTCCAAAGATTTTTCCGCAAGATTGTCAAGGAATGAACCGGGTGAACCATCAGCCCTGGCGGAAACTTCCATGGGACGTTCCGCGCTAAAAAGATGATCGTAAATTCGCACCTCGATGGGAATAGCGTCCATGGCGGAGACCCAGTGTATAGTCCCTTTGACCTTGCGGTTATCCGGTGCATTGCCGCCCTTGGTGGCGGGATCATAGGAACAGCGCACGGCGGTAATTTTCCCCGTGGCAGGATCCTTGTCAAAGCCTGTGCAGGTAACGATGTAGCCGTAGCGGAGCCGGACGCTGTTTCCGCAGCGGTCGCTGTTACCGGGAAACAACCGGAAATATTTCGGCGGCGGAACTTCGGCAAAGTCATCTTCTTCGATCCAGAGCTCCCGGGAAAAATTTATTTTTCGTGTTCCGGCGGATTCATCCTCAGGATTATTTACCGCCAGAAGCTCTTCGGTTTTTCCCTCGTCCCAATTTTCGATGATCAACTTTAACGGTTTTAAAACCGCCATGACCCGGAGGCTCGTTTTATTCAGATGTTCCCGCAGACAGTATTCGAGAAAGGCTATATCAACCATGCTGTCGGTCTTGGCGATTCCCACCTGGGTGATAAAACTGCGGATAGCCTCGGGAGTGTAGCCCCGGCGGCGAAGACCTGCAATCGTGGGAAGCCGCGGATCGTCCCAGCCTGAAACATATTTCTCCTCGACCAGCCGCAGGAGCCATCTTTTACTCATCACCGTGTGGGTAATGTTAAGCCGGGCAAACTCGATCTGGCGGCTGGGGAATACTTCGGCCTCGCGGATAAACCAATCGTATAATGGCCGGTGAATTTCGAATTCCAGGGAACAGAGGGAGTGGGTTATACCTTCGATGGCGTCCTCTATCGGATGAGCAAAGTCGTACATGGGATAGATGCACCATTTATCGCCGCTGCGGTAGTGGGTCTCCCGCCTTATCCGGTACATCACCGGATCCCGCATGATCAAATTGGGATGGGTCATGTCGATCTTCGCCCGCAGCGTTTTAGCGCCGTCGAGAAATTCCCCCGCCCTCATCCTTGCAAAAAGATCCAGATTTTCTTCCACCGGGCGATCCCGCCAGGGACTGTTTTTTCCGGGAGGGGTATTAGTGATATTGTTCTTATCAGCCACAGCTGTACCCCGGTATTCGCTGATTTCCGCATCGGAAAGATCATCAACATATGCGTGGCCTTTTTTTATTATCTTCACCGCTAAATCGTAAAAGTATTCGTAATAGTCGGAGGCGTAAAATTCCCGGTCTTCCCAATCGTAGCCCATCCACTTGATGTCCCGTTTAATGGCTTCCACGTAGGAAATATTTTCCTTCTCGGGGTTTGTGTCGTCAAAACGGAGATTGCATTTGCCGCCGAAACGTTCCGCCATGGAAAAATTCAAACAGAAAGCCTTGCAGTGGCCGATGTGCAGCCAGCCGTTGGGCTCCGGGACACCTGGGCAAAGATAGAAAAAAACCGGGTATGAATTCCGGTAAAAATAATGAAGGAGAAGATGTATGGCATCATCACAGGTTTATTTCACCGATATGCGGTGCAAAGTGGGGGAGAGTCTTTTGGGAAAGCTGGACCGGCTTATCGCCAAAGCGGGGATCGATACTATCGATTTTAAACAAAAATATGTGGCGATAAAAATCCACTACGGGGAACCGGGAAACCTTTCTTTCCTCAGGCCCAACTTTGCCAAAACAGTGGCGGACAAGATCAAGGCCCTGGGGGGAATGCCCTTCCTCACCGACAGCAACACGCTCTATGTGGGCCGGCGCAACAATGCCCTGGTACACATGGACGCCGCCTTTGAGAATGGCTATTCGCCTTTTTCCACCGGCGTTCAAAACATTATCGCCGACGGCCTTAAAGGTACTGACGATGTGGAAGTGCCGGTAACAGGCGGCGAATATTGCAAGACCGCCCGCATTGGCCGGGCGATTATGGATGCGGATATTGTCATTTCCCTTAACCATTTCAAGGGCCATGAGATGACCGGTTTCGGCGGGGCGCTGAAAAACATTGGTATGGGCAGCGGAAGCCGGGCCGGTAAAATGCACATGCACAACGACGGTAAACCCGAGGTTGATAAAAGCGTTTGTACGGGCTGCCGGGCCTGTACCAAATTCTGTAACCAAAAGGCGATCCTCTTTGAAAATAACAAGGCCCGGATCGATCACAATCTCTGCGTAGGCTGCGGCCGCTGCATAGGTGTTTGTAACTTTCACGCCATTTCCAACAATGCCGGAACCTCCGAGCTGGCCCTGAACTGCAAGATCGTTGAATATGCCAAGGCAGTGCTGGAAGGCCGCCCGAATTTCCACATTAACATTGTGAACCAGGTTTCGCCCTACTGCGATTGCCACGGTGAAAACGACGCCGCCATAATTCCGGACATCGGCATCTTCGCCGGGTTCGATCCGGTGGCCCTGGACAAGGCCTGTATTGACGCGGTGAACGCCGCCCCCGGTATCACCACCAGTATTTTAGGCGACCGGGATCGCACCCACAACGATCACTTTACCGATATTCATCCCACGACGGATTGGCGCAGCCAGATAAGCCATGCGGAAAAGATCGGCCTTGGGTCATCGAAGTATGAGCTCTTAACCATAAAGTAAGAATTTAACGCGAAGGCGACAAAGGGGAAGAATGAATGGACTTTATAGGTCCCATTTTTCCCCTTTTTCTTTTTTCTTCTCAAAGGCCATCCGCATCCCGGCGGTAAGGGAGAGGCCCGGCATGGGGTAATCCTTAAACGATTGATAGGAAATGTTAAGGGCATTACGAACTACGGCAAAAAGGGAATAATTTTTTCCAATATCCTGGTTTACGGTCACATCAACAAGAAAAAGTGAATCCAATGAGGAAAGATTTGCCGTGTCGGTATAGCGTAAACTTTCATAGCGGCCGGCAACAAGGAAAGAGCCGCTTTTCCAAAAGATTTCACCTGTTATTCCAAGGCTGTGTTCCGGCATATAGGGGATGCGTTTTTCCGAATTAAAATCATAACCATAGCTGAGTATAAAACTGAGTAAATACTGGTAGGTCAGGGAAGCGGAAAATTTGGTAAAGGGCCCTTTTGAGAATAAAAATTTTCCCGTGAGCCGCGAATCCGATCCAAAGAACACCGCTTCACCGATATTTTGGGGCCGCCATACACCGCCTGTTCCCGACCAGTGAATGGAGTCGAGCGTCCACTGGGCAAAGATGGCTGTTTCCAGCTCTACCCATGGGGGGAAACGGTACTGTATTCCCAGATCGGCGCCCCAGCCGTCTTCATTTTTCAGATCGGGGCTGCCCGTATACCGCAGACCTTCGGTCTGGCCCTCGTCCCAGTACAAATCTTCAAGATCGGGAAGCTTGAAACTCCGGAAGTAATTGTTCTTTACGGTGAGCGTTTCCAGCGGTTTCCAGAGAATCCCCAATTTTGGAACGAAGGCAAATTGCGCTTCTGTTTCAGGTCTTGCGGCGGCGATAAATTTGACAGAAGGAGAGAGAAGCAGTTTGGGCTGCGGTTTATATTCCGCGGTTATATACAGCCCTCCGTTATTTCCAATTTTATTTCCCATGGTCAGAGAATCAATGGCAATAAAACGGTAATCGGCGCCGGATCTGAAAGTTAAAGCCGGAAGCGGATACCAGCTCCAGCGGTTTATCACCTGAAGACTCTGTCGGCCGCCAGTGGCTCCCGTATACTCCCGCGATTGCTCGTTTGCGCTGAGGCTTGCTTCCATCGCCAAATCGTCATGAAAAGCCCGGGGCATCTCAAACAGGATATTTTGCCCGGAAGAAAAAACGGTTTGGTTTACCTCAACATTTGTATTCGGTCCCAGGGGGATATTTTTATCCGCATAATAAAGGTCGCCCGACAAAATGAGTTTAGAATAATCGGGCAAGGTCCAGAGCAGCGAGGTCCGCGCCCCGGCATCATAAACTTCATTCCCTTCTTTGCGGCGCATGGTATCGTAATCATCTTTATAGAGAAAATGATTTTCCGCGCGGCTGCCAAAGATGGAAAAAGACCAGGAAAATTTTTCAAAGCCCTGATTGATGAAAAAACTTATTTTTTGCGTATCGGCAAGATCTTCCCAATGAGGTTCCGCAGATTGGTTTTTCCAGTCAAAATAAGCCCCCGGAATTGACGACACGTTGGAAAAACTGCCGCCGAAACGGATACCTTCCCTGTGTTTTTTTATGGTGATGATATTGATAACACCGCCGAGGGCGCCTGACACATTGTACTTTGTATCCGAACCGCCGTAGATCACTTCGATGGCTTCGATACTTTCAGGATCGATGCGGGAAAAATCAAAATCGCCGCTTTCAGGATCGTTCACCGGGATTCCGTCGATTAGAATGGCGATCCGTTCCGAATCAAAGCCCCGGATATTCACATCGCCCTGACTGCCGTAAGGGCCGTAACGGGTCGTTCCCAGGCCCAGGGCAGCTTCAAGCAGGGCAGCCAAATCCGGCGCATGGATGCGGTCTATGGTTTCTTTATCAATACGCCGGATCTGCTGGTTTGTTTCCACCGTCCCGGTGACGACAAGCTCGTCCGCATCTTCTTCCAGGGGGATGAAATCATCATTCTCTGTTTCCTCCGCGCAAAGCCCCATGGCAAGAAAAGTGAGTAATATCAGTGCCGCAAGAGAGCGCAGGCAGCGGAGTGTAAAAAAAACTTTACCGGACATTACTGTGTAATATTGTACAAGCCAAGCATATTGAAATAACCGTTCTCTACGGTATACTCCGCCTCCGCTTTTGTCCGTGTTGACATACCATTGTTATAGGGTGAACCGGTGCGATATGCCGATCCCTCATAAACGAGGCCACTGCTATCCAGATCTTTCCAGTGGATGACATAGTAGGAGCCCACGGTCAATGTCCAAAATCCTGATACACTGTCTACACGGATAGTGATATATCCCCATTTGCATTTTAAAAGGGAGTGATCGTCCGCGACATCACCTGTAATTGTTCCTGTAAATCCGCCCCCGTAACCATCATCATAGGAAAATTCCAAATCACCGGCAGATTCGACTATTCCGAAAGAATCGCCGGCGCTGCCGCCGTCCCAAAAGTAACCTTCATCAGCAAGATTCGGCCCGATAAGGCTTGCACCTGCAATTTTTGGCCCGTAACGCTGGGGCGGTTCGTTATCGCCGCTACAGGCGGTAACCAAAAATACGACCGCCAATAAAGGCGCCGACAGAGAGAAAAAACGTTGGAGAGGAAACATATGTATGCTCCTTCAGGCTCAGTCCGCGAAGCCTGAAAAAAATGGCAGCCTCAAAAAAGAAGCTGTGTATACCAAAGTTTCCTGGCTTATGGGCCTTTTGGAAAAGAATACGTCTGCCTTCCCGGGTCGCCCCAGTGGCGTCCGCCCAAAGGCGGTTAAAGACGTACATAACCCAATCACAGTTACGGGATAGCGGAGGATTTACGGTTTGTCACAAACCACACCGCTCTTCCTTTGAAGTATACTTTTATAGTCTGGTACCCCAGGGGAAAAATGTCAATGGCACTAAAAAACCTTCAGTTTAAGCAAAAGGGGCAGATGATCACTATGGCCCGAACCAGTGCGGGGGTTGTAGCCATTGGGATATCCGGAGCTTTTGACAAAAGGCTCTACCTTCAGCACCCGGCAGGTGTCAAACTCCCAGCCGGTCTTGTCGAAAAAGGCGTCATTCATCAAAAAATGATCGATGGTTTCCCAGGTGTTTTTGTAATTGTAGGTGCCCTCGAGGAGTTCGTTCCCCCAGGGTGAATAAAGCGGCGGCGCGTCCATGTTAACATAAACGCTTTTCGGGGGCTTTTCCCGGCTTGTAACGAGAAAATCCACCGGCCCGGTGTGGAGGCTTACCAGCTCCGCCGCCTTTTGATCATCCGGCAGAAGGGCGCAGATCTCGCTGCCGGAGCGGCGGTAAAATTCATCGTGATTTTCGTTCAGGTCGCCCATGATGACCACCGGCGTACCAGGCTCGTCCCGGCGGATTTCGGCCAGCCGCCGTTGCAGTACCCGGGCCGATGCCCGCCGTTGGGGTTCGGTAACATCATCACCGCCGAGTTTCGATTTCCAGTGGCAGATGAAAAGGACCAGCGGCTTGTCCTGCGGGGTCAGCCAAATTTCCAGGATGGGCCGGGGCGTCGTTTCTCCATTGACGGTCAGCGAATGGCTTCGGGTTACGGTAAAGGGGAAGCGGCTCAACACGCCGACTCCCAGGGAATAGCCGGGATTATTGGCAAAGGAGGTCCAGTTATAGCCCTGTTTTGAAAGCTCCCCCCGGGCCATGTCCTCCAGAACCTGGGGATTTTCCACCTCCATAAAAGCTAAAATATCCGGCCCCTGTCCTCCTGTCTTTCCGATAGCCTGGGCAAGAGCGGTAAGCCGGGCCTGGTATTTTTCCCCGTTCCACCCCGCCGATGCGCGGTACTCCTCGTATTCGGTCCCTTCGTCCTCGCCATCAAAAAATGTCTGGATATTCCAGCTCATGATGGAAAGACTTTGTAAGGCCCCCCTGTCCGCCTGACCGGAAGATTCCGGGGCCGCCGTATCGCAGCCCGGCAGAATCAGGCAGACCAGAACCGCCGCCTGGATAAAAAGCCCCTTTACAGTTATTTTCATACATGCCTCCGGTTGAAAGAGGGCATCGGGATGGGAAAAGCTTTTATCAGAGCCCTATTTTACCACCGCTTCGGAGGCGATTTTTCCTTCTTTCGTGTAAACCCGGCGGGTGTTGGCAGGATCGGGGATCCGTTCGCCCCGGTGATAAAACATATAGTGATAGGTTCCCGGCGGCAGGGGCAGGGAGAGACTGTACAAACCGGGGCTTTTTTCCTTCATCTCGTACATGAAGGGATCCCAGCCGTTAAAAGTTCCCCCCACGGTGATTTTTTCTCCCGCCGGGGCACGGTAGCTGAAAGTTAAGATGCCCGGCATATCGGCCAGGGGCGGCAGGGCCGGGGCCTTTGGGGGCAGGGCCACCACCGATTGGGCCAGACCCAAGGGCGTTTCTGCCAGCCGGGGGTTCAGGGGATCCGCAGACCAGAGGCCGTCGATGATCAGCCGGTAGCCAAGCTCCGAAACCGTCGCCGGGGGGGTGTATACATAAAAGAGGAGGCCTGTGTCACGGTACTTCGTCGGGCGGTCTTCCTTGGCGTTTTCCGGGGGCGGCCCCTGATCTTCGGGGACAAGAAGCCGCTGGAACCAGTAAATTTTGGCGAAACCTTCATGGGCAAAGGCTATCCCCGTCCTGCGGCTGTCTGGGGGGGCGGTAAATATCACCCCGTCATCAAAAAGTTCGGGCGCGGCGGGGCCGGAAATGTTGATCAGATGTTCAATAAATAGATAAGATCCGGTATCTATCGCCCCGATATTACCGATAATGAGTATAAGGAGTATCACCGTGATAATGGTTCTTTTCATAGATTCTTTACAATTATCGGTGTATACAGCAATATCTTAACATATGCCCTCATTAAGTGCCCTGGAACAATTCAAAACCTCGTTTCTTTCCGTGGGCGGCGAAGACAGAGTTTTAGCGGCGAAAAACCTTACACCTGAGAATTTTGCCCTGCCGGATCATGAGCCGGTTATAAGGGAAAAACCAGCTCCGGAGCCTGAGCCTGCGGATAATGACGGGGACCTGGGCGATCTGGGGGATTTTTCGGACGATGCCGCCGGTTCTGCGGATAGCGCGGAAGCGGGTGGGGGAGACCTGGGCGCTGGTTTTAATTTTGGGGACTTTTTGGGGGCCGGAGGAAGCGCCCTGTCTACCCCGGTGCCCGATATTCCCGATGATCTGGGCGAAGGAACCGCGGATGATACGGAAGCTGCCCAGGCTGCGGATGCTGCCCAGGCTGCGGATGCTGCCCAGGCTGCGGATGATACGGAGGCTGAGGATTCCGGGCTTCCCGCCGATTTTATGGACGATTTGGGGGATGATTTTTCCGGCGGGGAATCGGCGGATAGTCCTCCGGCGGGGGAAGATGCTTCTCTATCTGCCGATGATTTTAGCCTCCCCGATGATCTGCTCAATGGCCTGGCGGACGATCTGGATCAGGAAGACTTGGGGATTCCATCCGATGAAAGTTTTGATTTTTCGCCGGAGGAGAATGCGCCCGGGGAGGGCGTCCCCGAAACAGACGAAAGCGCCGGGATAGCAGCGGATGAGATAAGCATTGGCGATGAAACTTTCCCCACGGAAGAAGAAACAGCCCCCATTGGTGAAGGCGTTGAAGAATCAGTAGATTCTGAAGACTCTATAGACTCTGAAGAATCAGTAGATTCTTTTGATGGTTTTGACCCGACCGGCGCTGCGGGGGAGGATGCTTCCGGCAGCGGCGGCATGGAAGATTTCAACCTTGACGGCCTTGATGATGTTTTGAAAAAGGCCATGCCGGGATCCGCTGGAGAAAAGCCCCGTTCCGCCGCCGCCGTTGCAGATGCCGCCGATGAAGTGGAGGAGATTACCCTCTCCGATGCGGAACTGGAGGAGCTACAGAACACCCTTGGTTCCTATCCGCTTAATCTGCGGATCATCTGCGAGGAATTGATCGCCGAACAGGCGGTGGCTCCGGACCTTATGTCCAAACTGGTCAGGCTTCTTGTTGAAGGCGCTTCGGCCCGGGAAACCGCCGCCCTGGCGGGAAAAATTCTGGGCCGTACCATCGCCATTCCCCGGGGTTTTGAGAAAAAAACCGGTGCGGCGCTGGAGGCGGAACAGTCCAGTTTTGGCTGGATGTTTGTCCATAACTTCCTCCCCACCCTCCGGATCTTTCTGCTGATTGGCGCCGCCGCGGCGTCTCTCTTTTATCTTGCCTGGCAGTTTATCTATCTGCCTATTCATGCGGAATCAATTTATAAAACCGGTTACGAACGGATAACCGCCGGTGAATACGGCCGGGCCAACGAACGGTTTCAGCAGGCATTTTCCATCCGCAAGGTGAAGAACTGGTTTTATAAATACGCCGAAGCTTTCCGTGATGAACGGCAGTATATTCTGGCGGAAGAAAAATACGACGAGCTTTTGTACTGGTACCCACGGGACAAAAAAGGCGCGCTGGATTATGCCAATCTGGAGACCAACTATCGTTCCAATTATGAAAAGGCCGATATTCTCTTGCGGCGGAACATTCTCGACTACACGGTGAACGACTACGATGCGCTTTTGGCGCTGGGTGATAACAACATGGCCTGGGCGGAGGATGATAAACCGGAAAACAGACTACGGCATTACGAGGATGCCCGGGAAGCCTACGCCAAGTTGATGGAACGTTACGGCCGGACCGATCCGGTATTGGAACGGATGTTGCGGTATTTTATCCGTACCGATAATCTGGATGAGGTTCTCGATCTGCAGATGCATTTTATGGCATCGGAAAAAACAAAGATTTCCCCCCTTACGCTGTCGGAAATGGGCGGCTATCTTTTGGACAAACGTTTTGAAGATATTCCGGGCACGGTGCCCCACGAGTATCAGGCCCAGATCGAGGGCATCCGTGACATACTCTTTCGGGCGATCAAGGCCGATCCGGCGTATCCCGAATCGTATTATCATCTGGCCCGGTATTATAACCATTGGGGTAATACCCGCGAAGAAAGAATTTCTCTGGAAACGGCGGTCAGAAATTTTGATGCGGTCCGTCAGGAATCGGTCCGCCGTACCAGATACCGGATCGACACCTACCGCCGTTATGCACAGCTGTTGATCGGCAATCGGGAATTTATCGCCGCCGAAGATCAACTCGTCAAGGGCATAGATCTTTATGAAGATATTGTGAACCGCAGGCTTATGCCGCGGGATGCCGAATTTGGCCGGCTCTATGCGGATATGGGCGATCTGGAATACTTCACCAAAGAGGGGAAAATGGCCGCCGCCCTTGACTATTACCGCCAGGCCGAACTTAATTTTTATGCGCCGCCGGAGATACAGTACCGCATGGGCTCGGCCCATTACCACCTGGAACAGTGGGTTCCCGCGCTGGAACGTTTTGTCCCCGTTTCCAAAGTCATGCCCCTGAACCGCCGGCTCCTTAACGCCCTGGGAAATACCACTTTTAAACGGGGGGATTACTATTTGGCCCAGGGCTATTACAGCCGCCTTTTGGATATACTGGAAGCGGATAGGGCCCGGTTCCCCCTGTTAAGCCCCCAGGAACAGCGGGAACACATGGAGCTGGTGGAGCGGCTCATGGCGGCCCGGAATAATATGGCGGTTACTTTGGAAACACTTTCGGATAACACGGGAAACACCTTGTACCGTTCACGGGTTTTGGGCCTCTATGCCGAGTCCGCCCGGGCCTGGGATTCTTTGACCCGTAACCCGGACACCATGATCCGGGCCCGGGCGGTGGATCTTTCGGCCCCCGGCGTGGGCAGCCTGCCGCACCTCAATTCCCAGAATATGCTTTATCCCCAGCCCGGTTATGAGCCCCTGATTTTTATGACTATCGACAAGGATGTGCTGGAGCCTTCGGTCTGGGAAGATCTAGCCCCCCGGGGAAACCGTTTTTCCGATTCCATATATCTTTATCCCGGCGGAGAACCGGCAAACCTAAATTAAGGAAATTTCATGAAGCGGATTTTTGCCCTCGGGTTTATAGTTATAAGTCTCATCACCGGCTGCGCCACCAATCCCCCTTTTCAGTTTCCCGGTGAATCCCCCGAATTTGAAGGATACGCCACCTGGTTTGCCACCGACAGGGTACTCCTTATCGCCGGTCATGCGAATTTACCTCCGGGAACCCGTGTCCGGGTGACCAATTTGCTGAATAACCGGGTGGTCATCGTCACCATCACCCATTCTATTCCCCCTTCCTCTGAACAGATCATCGAGGTCTCCGCAGAGGCCGCCAAAAACATAGGCATGAATGCCAAGGGGAGTACTCCGGTGAAACTGGAGGCGCTCAAGGGACGTCACAACCTCGATCTCAATAAACCATTGACAAATACGGCGCAAAACTGATATACTCGAGAGGCTAAGGGGCGATTAACTCAGCGGGAGAGTGCTACCTTCACACGGTAGAAGTCACTGGTTCAAATCCAGTATCGCCCATCAATCAACTTATTAGATGATAGTAATTCGTGAATATACCCTGTATATTTTTTCATACAAAGTGGCTTTTTGATTTTCTTCGGCTTTTCGGGCAATTCCGTAATTCGTTGTAATATAAGGAATTAAGTCCATCAAAAAAAGCCTTCGGACCCGCCAAACCTGGCACGGTTTTTGCTAATAAATTGATATGGAAGATATAAGGGTACAAAAAAATTGGAGCATGGCCTTTGCCGCCGCTTTCCCTGATGTTCAGGAGGTAAAAACCGAGCTGGTCAGAAAAACCCTCCATTTCCTTATCGCCCTGAGCCCTTCCATGGCCGCCCTTAACCGCCCCCTGACTATGGTCCTCCTCATGACGGGTGTCCTTTTTTATACCGGTATGGAAAGCCTCCGCCTGGCGGGGATCAACGTGCCCCTTATTTCCCGCATCACCAGCCGCGCCTCCCGCGCCCGTGATCAGGGCCGTTTTGTGCTGGGCCCGGTTACCCTCGGTATGGGCGCCCTTATGGCATTGCTGCTCTATCCTTCCCCCGCCGCCTCCATCGCCATTTATGCTCTGGCCTTTGGCGATGGTTTTGCCAGTTTAATCGGCAAATTCTTTGGCCGTATCCGGCCCGCCTTCCTCTACGGCAAAAGCCTGGAAGGTTCGTTGGCCTGTTTTACCGCCGTGTTTATCTCCGCATGGCAAGTTTCCCGTAGTTACAAAATCTCCTTCCTGGCTGCCTTTAGCGCCACCCTGGTGGAAGCTCTCCCGCTGGAAGACTACGACAACATGGCCCTCCCCATAGCCGTAGGCCTCATCGTCAGCATCGCAATGCTCTAATCCCTTATCAAGAGCACAGAAAAATCACTCTCTGCCGTTCCCATTAGATCAGTCTCCGGGTGGGGAGCAAAAGCCCGCTTGCGCGGGGGATGGGCTGTTAAAAATAGCTGGTGGAATCCACCTTCGTAGCCCCTGCGGGGTGCGCGTTTCAGGCCCTTGTTGACGGGAATTACGGAAGATTGCGGGAGATTATTCGGGTAATGGCGGTTTGCTGCCCTTCGGGCAGCTTGGCAAATGGTCTACTACGGTGGGGAATTCCAGATCATTTTTGCCAACCCCTCCCCCGCGCAAGCGGGCTTTTGCTCCCCACCCAGCACCGTCTGGTGGAGGGAAAGGCTCGTGGTTAAAATGGGAATTACTGTATGCCCATGCCAAAGAGAAAGAGAATTTATACCGAGAATAGCTGGCGGGGGCGGAAGAGCCCACTTGCGCGGGGGAGGGGCTGGCAAAAACATTTTCTGGAATTCATAAGAACCCACTTGCGTGGGGGAGGGAGCAGACCATTTGCCAAGCTGCCCGAAGGGCAGCACGCCGCCACAAGCCAATTACCCACCCCGGAATCTTCCATCACTCCCCTCAGCAGAGGCCTAAAACGCGCCCCAACGGAAGGGCTGCGGAGGTGAATTCTACAGGCGTTTTTGCCAGTCCGGACACCGCCCCCGCCGGAGAGGATTTTCAAGAATATATACTATTGATACATAATGACATACGGCCGCGGTTTAAGGGCATAAACTTGTGCGGGTGTCAGAAGGGGAGCGTCAGGTTTAGAGTTAAAATTATAGAAAAGTTTGAAAGCCTTGATGGGTATATTCGCCGCCTGTGCGTTAGAGGCGTAGGTATCCCGTTTAAGCTGGGGGCTCCCGTGACCATCCATGCAGTGCACCAGCCGCACCCGGTCAAAACTGCTGTCCACCTTGTCGCGGTTGGTGATCATCCGGTAGTTAAACTGATGTATCACCAGCATACGTTCACCGGGGATTTTGTTTTCAACGATATAATTTTCCATTACCCGTTGGGCTTCGTTTATTTCCGCAGCGGAAACAAAGCCGATTTCCTGATTCGGTTTTTCGGTATGCCATTCCGGGTCCAACGCCAAATGCACATTGGGGTAACGCAGATAGGGGAGCATTTCACGCAGGGCATTCGCCGGAGTCTTCCTGCCGATTTGATGATCAAGAAAAATAAGGAGACCGTGGGCCAGTGCGTATTCAATATACGGCGATAAGTAATCTTCCCCAATGCGAAAGGTCCGTGCATCGGGCTGTATAGTGGCGTAAATGATGTAGAAAGCCTTTTGTATGCCCCGGCCGCCGCTTACCGCGCGGTACTCCTCCGCCAGTGTGGTAAGCCGGGCGTCCAGTTCTTCAATGGAATGCCTTCCCAGAATGCCCATGCCCCGTGAGCGGGGGTGCCCGTAAAAAGCCAGAATATCATTGTTCAATAAAGTAGAAATTTCCACTGTTTCCGGGGGAGGCGGCACGAAACTTTCTTCCTCGGTGGGCACCCAGACCAGGCCGTTGCCCGGAACCGGCGCCCGGGGTTTAACAAAATATGCCGCAGGGAAAAGCGGTTTTGGCGGTTCCCTGGGGAGCTCTACACCGTTAGCGTTCGGGGGGATAGTTGTATTTTGAGCATCGGCGGAAAGGCCGAAGGCGGAGAACAAAAACAACCAGAGAAACATCGTACAAATTAACCCTTTGACCGGGCTTGTGGAGATCATGGTACACTATTATCGGCAGATCCATATAAATAAATTAGATATTTTTAAGGACTTCCGTGGGTCTTCAATTCCTGTTCAACTTCGTTCAGCCGTTTTGAAAGGGAGGCTATGGTCCGTTCCAGCCTGAGTTTTTCTTTTTCCAGTTTTTCTAAGGCGCCTTCCTCTACGGGGGGCCGCCGGGTTTCGATCTTTACGGCGTCGGGGCTTTTGCCCTTGAGCAGGGCGGCTTCGGCGGCGGCCCGCTGGTCTTCGTTATTTATGCCCGCCAAAAAACGCATATTGTCTGGCCCTACCACGGGGTTTATATCATATTGCCAGGTTTTGATGGCCATAGTGGCGGCGAGACGGGGGATGCACAGCACCCGGTCCACATATTCCTCGAAACGGCCCCCGGCGGTATCACAAAGTTCCTCCGCCTTAAGGAGCAGTTTCCCCAGCTCCTTCATCATGCTGCCGTTTTCCCGCAGGTACTTTTGCCGGATCAATTCGGTAAGCTCCGCCAGTTCGGGGGAACCGGTGAGAACGTTCTTGTAGATATTTTTCTTTTCAGCTTTTTCCAAAAGTCCGTGAAAAATGGACCAGAATTCCGCCGTGTGTGCCCGGGCGGAAAGCTTTCCCCCGTGGGCGCAGGCCTGAAAATGATGGGCATATTCGTGGATGGCGGTGTAGAGGAGGAGGTTATCATCATCAAAATTCCGGTTGTGGAGGATGATTTCCCGGCCGTCCGGTTTGTAAAGGCCGTTGACCTTTTTGCTTTTTTTTCCGGAAAAAATAAGGCTGAACTCCAGAGGGGCGTCCTCAATGGCCAGCAGTTTTGCTTTTACCTGATCCTGGTTCATGAGGTATTTTAACTTAAGGCCCCGATTTTTTCCATAGCCAAAACCGCCGCCGCCAGACAGGCCGTCTCGGTCCGCAGGCACCGGTCCCCCAGGGAGAGCCGCAGAAAGCCCGCTTTTTCCAGCGCGTCCCGTTCGGCATCGGACCAGCCCCGCTCGGAACCTACCGCCATAACCAGGGGCCGCCCCAAAGCGGAGAGGTGGGACATTGACCCCTCGGGGCGAACGTTATCAGCGGCAATTAAAAGCGGCGCGGGGGGTATTGATTGCGGCGCGGAGGTAAAGGTCTTGTCCCAGGGCCGTTCCATAAGCCATGTATCCAGGCGGGGATACACTGAAAGCTCCGGCAGCCGGGTGTCCCGGGCCTGAACCGCCCCTTCGATCAGAGCCGCCCGGGCGCCGCCATCGGAAAGGAGCTTCGTGTCACGGTAACTTTTTTCCCCCAGCTCCGTGCCCAGAAGATCCACCGCCAAAAGGCCCAGATTGGAAAGGTCCCGGAGGATCCGCCGGAGCTGTATAGGCCGGGGGAAACCCACCGCCAGACGCAGGGAGAGCCGTGGGGGCGGCAGTTCGGGAAGCTCCAGGGAAAAAGTTAAAGAGCCGTCCAGCCGCAGCGACTCGATACGGCCCGTTCCCTTGTGACCGTCAAGAACACCCGCCTCGAAAGTATCGCCCGGTTTTTTATGCAAAATTTTTACGAGATGTATCGTCCGTTCATCCCGCCGGGAGAGCGGTTTTCCCAACTCGTGATTTTCAAAAAGGATGATGTTCATAGATGAAAAATCACCTTGGCTATGGAAAAATAAATGATCAGCGATGCGCTGTCTACGATAGTGGTGATCAACGGGGCTGCCATGATCGCCGGATCGATTTTCAATTTTTTCGCCACCATGGGGAGAATACACCCCACGCTTTTTGCCATAAGTACGGTGATAAAAAGACTTATGGTAACGGTGGCCGAAAGCAAAAGATTCTTGCCGTTCATCAAAAAGATGCGGAGAAAGTTTATCAGCCCCAGCGCTATGCCGCAGATTGCTCCAATGCGGATCTCCCGCCAGATTACTTTGATAAGATCGCCCAGGGAAATTTCCCCCAGGGCCATACCGCGGATGATCAAGGTTGATGATTGTGAACCCGCATTGCCCCCGGTGTCCATCAACATGGGGATGAACGCTACCAGAATAGGCAGTACCGCCAGCGCATCTTCAAAGCTGGAAATAATTCCCCCGGTTACCGTTGCGGAAAGCATCAGCACTAAAAGCCAGATGATACGGTTTTTCGCCAGCTTCATGATGCTTGTTTTAAGGTAAGGTTCATCAGAAGGGCGGAGGCCGCTCATCTTTTCAAAGTCTTCGGTATTTTCTTCTTCGATAACCTGCACGATGTCGTCTACGGTGATAATTCCTACGAGGCGCTGTTCCTTGTCCACCACCGGCATGGCCAGGAGGCCGTACTTTTTGAAAAGCCCCGCAATCGCTTCCTGATCATCGGTGGTGTTGGCAAACACCAGGTTTGTATCCATAATGTCGCCGATACGATCATCAACCTTGGCCAGCATTAAATTCTTTGCCGAAACCACCCCCACCAAAAGCCGGTCCCGGCGGATCACATAACAGGTGTAAATCGTTTCTTTGTTCACCCCGGTGCGGCGAATATCATCAAAAGCTTTCTGCACCGTGGCGTCTTCCGGCAGCTCTACATACTCGGTGGTCATGATGCTGCCGGCGGAATCGTCGGGGTATTGCAGAATCTGGTTGATCAATTTTCGCTTCACCGGCAGTACGTTTTGCAGTACCCGTTTTACCACATTGGCGGGCATCTCCTCGATAAAATCCACCGCATCATCGACAAAAAGTTTGTTGATGATTTCGCCGATTTCCGTATCCGTTAAAGCTTCGATGACTATCTGCTGTTCATCGCTGTCCATGGAGGCGAACACATCGGCGGCGATGATCTTGGGCAAGAGCCGGAAGAGCTGAATTGTTTTGTCTTTCTCCAGATTCTCGAAAACTTCGGCGATGTCCACCGTGTTCATATCGGGAAGCAGGGATTTTAATTTTGATATATCAACCGCGTCGGCGCTGACGATCGATAAAATTTCTTCTTTCATGCGAGTATCCTCCTCGAAAATATTTACAGACACAGAGGACACTAAACAATGATTTGGTTACGGTTGGAATTATGCGGACAGTCTATGGGGGCCCGCGGAATTGGCCTTACTGTTGTAAGGCTTACTACCGTAAGGGTCACTGTCCGTGTCGGCTTTTTTACGCAAGCTCACCATATACCTCCTGATTAATTCATTATTATGAAAGAAAAATTTTATGTCAAGATGGGTCTGACGGATTTTATCAGCACGCCCCGGCGTATTTTTCGTATTGGGCGGTGAACCGTTCTATTTTACAGATCACCTTTTGTAGATGATCGTTCATCTCCACGATCTGGGCCTCGACAATTTTTTTGTGTTCCCGCAGTAAATCGCATCGCCGCTTCAGGGTTTTGTCCCCCGCCAGGCTCAGTTCCACAAAATCGTGCATCTGTTTGATGGACATTCCGGTGTTTTTGAGGCAGCAGATCAGATTGATCCATTCCAGGTCCTGTTCGGTGTAGCGGCGGATACCGTTGCGGCTCCGGGACACGCCGGGCAGGAGGCCCTCGTTTTCATAATACCGCAGCACATGGGGCTGAAGGCCTGTTTTTTCCGAAACTTGTTTTATGCTGAAATACATAAGTCCCCCTTAAAGTTAACGTTAAGGTTTACGGTCTTAGTATATCACACTTCAGATGTATTTCAACCGGACTTTGGTCCGCCGGGTCCCGGGAGTTTGTTGATAAGATTCGCCTGATACCCCGCCCCGAAGCCGTTGTCGATATTCACCACGGAGATGCCGGGGGCGCAGGAGGTGAGCATCCCCAAAAGGGCCGAGAGGCCGCCAAAGGAGGCGCCATAGCCCACGCTGGTGGGCAGGGCGATGACCGGCACGGAAACCAGCCCGGCGATTACCCCCGCCAAAGCCCCTTCCATGCCCGCCGTGGCAATCACCACCCGGGCTTTTTTGATGTCCTCCAGCCGGGCAAAGAGGCGGTGAATCCCCGCCACCCCCACATCGGTGATCAGCTTTACATTGCTGCCGAAAAATTCCGCGCAGAGGGCCGCTTCTTTGGCGATGGGGAGGTCCGACGTTCCCGCGGCCACCACCGCCACGAGCCCCTGCCTTTTGTCCGGGGCGCAGCAGGCCCCCAGGGTCAGGACCCCGGAAGCTTCGTCGTATAATGCATCAGGAAAACGGCTTTGGATGCGCCGGGCCAAATCCGCCTGCGCCCGGGTACCCAGCACCGGCAGCCCCTCCTCCCGCATACGGCTGATGATCGCCTCCGCCTGGTCCACCGTTTTTCCCGCACAGTAAACCACCTCGGGGTAGCCTGTCCGTTCTTCGCGGCGGCTGTCTATCACCGCAAAATCCAGATCATCGGTATTTTTATCGTTCATTTTTTGCCTTCGCCCAAAATAATTTTTTCGGCATCCTCCAGCGAAATATTCCGTTCCCGGGCAAGGCGGGCCCGGTCTTCAAACTCAATTTTTCCCCGTAAAACTTTTCCCCCCAGGGACACTTCTTTTTGCCGGGCCTCGCCGAAAGATCCCCGCAGTGTTTTATTTTCCCGGTCCAGCGAATGACGCTTCACGGTGATTTCCCTAAAACCGATAGTCGTTGATTTTTCAAAAAGCGTACGGCGCAGCGTGTCGATTTTTTCAGGCAGCGCCAAAACACTGACGATAGTTCCGGGCCGGGATTTCTTCATTACACAGGGGATAAAATTCACGTCCAGCGCCCCTGCCTCAAAAAGATTTTCCATGAGAAAGCCCAAGGCTTCGCCGGTCATATCGTCGATGCTTGCCTCCATCAGAATAAGATCTTCGGTTCTGAATTGCCCCTGCGTTTGCGCAGCGGATAAGGCTTGCTCTTCCCGCCAGGAAACCCTTAACAGGTTGGGCTTTTCCATTTTTCGGGTGCCAATGCCGTACCCGGTTTTTATTTCTCTGAAACTTGCGCCGCCGATATACTCATCCACCGAGGCTGCAAGAATGGCTGCCCCCGTGGGAGTGGTCATTTCTTTGTTAAAGCCCCCGGTCTTCACCGGCATCCCCCGAACAAGGAGCAGTGTAGCGGGAGCGGGCACCGGCAGAATCCCGTGGGCGCATTTCACCGTGCCGCCCCCCAGCTCTACCTCCCCGCAGGTGATTCGGTCCGGCTGCAAAAGATCCAGACAAATGGCGGACCCCACAATGTCGATGATCGAGTCCAGGGCCCCCACCTCGTGAAAAGCCACCTCATCAACCGGCATCCCGTGAACCTGCGCCTCCGCCTCGGCAATCCGCGTAAAAATATCCAGCGCCCGTTTTTTTGCCCCCGCCGTGATGTCCGCTTTTTCAATCATGGCGCGAATAGCTTTCCAGTTATTATGATGATGGTCGTGTTCATGGTGATGTTCATGATCGTGAGCATCATGCGAGTGTTCGTGGTGTTCATGGTGATGGTCATGATCGTGATCATCATGCGAGTGATCATGATCATGTTCGTGATAATGCTCGTGCTCATCATCATGGGCGATATGATCCGTTTGGCCTTCCAGGATCACCTCTGCATGGATGCCGCCAATGCCGCCCCGCTCGTCCCGGCGGAACTCCAGTTTCCAGCCTTCAAGGCCAAGCTTATTCAGCCCGCGGATCAAATCATCGGGATTAACCCCCAGATCCACCAATGCGCCCAATGTCATATCACCGGAAATTCCGGCGGAACATTCAAAATGTAAGGTCTTCACTGTATACCTCCTATTTATGTGCAATTTCGGCCTTAAAAGGCCCCTACGCCAAAGCCTGAACGGAAATCGCCCGGTTCAGGCTCCCCATGATATAACCTTCGAGCTCAAAGGCCACATACATAAATCCGTAGGATTTCAGCGTGCGGGAAATGGTGTCGAGGGTTTTTTCGTTGAAAAAAAGTTTGCGTTCCTCCGGGGCCACTTCGATACGGGCCGTGTTTTCGTGGGACCGCACCCGGAACTGCCTGAAGCCCAGGGTCCGCAAAAAATCTTCCGCCTTTTCCACCCGTGAAAGTTTTTCCCGGTCGATCCGTTCGCCGTAGGGAATCCGCGAGGCAAGGCAGGCAAAGGCGGGTTTGTCCCAGGTGGGCAGGCCGAAATGTTTGGAAAGCGTACGAATCTCCGCCTTGTTCAGCCCCGCCTCCCGCAGGGGACTCATGATCCGCAGCTCGTCCAGCGCCTTGAGCCCCGGCCGGTAATCCCCCAGGTCGTCCATGTTGGAACCGTCCAAAACCGTGTCTATTCCCCGTTCCTTCGCCGCTTCGATGATGGCGCCAAACTCGAGCTTTTTGCAGAAGTAGCACCGCTCTTTGGGATTCGCCGCCACCTCCTCCTCGATCTCCCGCTCCTCCACCAAAATATGGGCGATGCCCACCTGCCGGGCCACCGCCTGGGCACAGTCGATCTCACTTTTCGGCAGCATGGGCGACACAATCGTTACCGCAATGGCCTTATCCCCCAGGCTCTCCTTTGCGGCATGGCAGAGAAAAGAGCTGTCCACCCCCCCCGAAAAAGCTACCGCCGCGCTGCCCCGTTCGGCAATCACCCGCAAAAGTTTTTGATATTTTTCTTCGATAATCGCAGTCATAGTCATGGCACCACGCCCCTTTAATAAGAATTTATTTTGATGGGAAGAGACGGTTTCAACCGTGCCGGCGCCGGAACTTCAGTCCCGATAGGATTATCCTAGAGCAAAAATGAGAAGATGTGCAAGGGGGGAGAGGCGGATCAGCCCTGTCGTCCCTGGATACTCGTCTTCCCCGTGTGGATCCATCGTGTACTCCCGCTTCCCCAGGTCGATACCCACATACCGCCGTTTCCTGTCTTCCATTTGAATGTGGTGTGGCTATGTACCGGACCAGGGCGGTGAAGGCGGTAAAAAAGGACTTTCTGGCCACCGTCCCCATTTCCCACGAGGTCACCCTCAAGGACTGCGTCCGGAACGCCCTGCAGCGGATCTTCCAGGATGTGCTCAGGCTTTTTGTGCCGCTGATGTAGGGTTTATCTCTACCATGTATCCTGATAAAAACCGGAATCCTCGATTTCCGACGATCCATAAGCTGATGCGGATACTTGTACAACCCGCTGGAATTGAGAAACATTACCCGGATCTGATCCATCAGAATAGTCTCCGGAATCAAGAACATAGAGAGTATCAAAGCTTGAATGTCCTAAAAATTTTCCCGGGCTGAAAAGAGGTCCTGTATCTCTGGCTTCCGGTTTTCTAACAAGTCTATCGTTTATAGCAATTTTTGAATCCAACACTTCCGTATAGGAGGAATTGGTTAAACTATTACCAGTAAACGCAGAATAGGAAATACAGATTAGAACTCCCTGGTTAGCTGTATTCCTCCCGCTATTGGTCGCATAAGCTGTCCCGGTCATATCAACCTCATATTGGAGAGCAATATACACATCAGTACCGCCTTGAATGGCATATATGTCATTTATAAAAGGCGGTGGCAGAGTTGACACAGTTAAAACGGAAAGTTCTGTTATAACGGCAAGCAGGTTTGCTGTAGTAAAGGAACCTTGTAATGTCAGCGTAGTACCGTCGGTACCCACCTGATACATAGCTATTTTGCTATCGTCTGCGACGTATAAATAATTCAAACCACTATTAATGGTTTGGTAGGCAATTGACTTTCCACCCGTAGAGAACGTTGCACCAAGATTAATCCCCTGTCCCGTCCCGGTTCCGGTATACGCGTGAATTGTATTGCTATTAGCATCTACAATGAGAAGGCGTTTCTCGTTTTTGTCGTAGGCAATATCGCCGGGACTACTTATCCCATAAGAAGTAAAGGGAATTATTTCGTAATCGGTCAAAGAACTATAAAGCCGAATATCATTGGTACTTTGGTTGCTCACAAAGAGCCTGCCGTATTCATCAAACTCCATATAATAATTACTATTATCCGGCCAAGGGTGTATCCCGCTTGCAAAATCGGGAACACTGCCCGAAAGATCGCTTGCAAATTGCAATGACTGAAATGGACTGCCGCCCAAGCCCATCGGTTTATACACCGGAACAATAAATTTATTATTTGCGATAGAAACTGCGATGCTTACTTCTGTGGTTTTTCCATCTTCAATATAGATTTCGTTGCTTTCAGACTCACCTCTTATAGCATCAATAAAACTCCCGCTTGCGCCTTTTGCATCCAGGGAGATTGAATAAGGGCCCCCGGGCGGCACATACAGCGACCATGGACCGCTGCCTGTCCGGGTTATGCTAAGGGGAGGATTATGCCTGCCAGGTTCATGAGGACCCTCATCATACACCCATATAGTTACTTCTGAAAAAGGCGGAAGGGAGGAAGGCGCGGTAAAGGCAGCCCTGC
>BNUV01000047.1 GCA_025997615.1 Spirochaetia bacterium | reverse complement strand
GGCGGTAAACACACCTTCGATAACACAGGGGTCGTGAAACCACGCGTAAAAGGTATTCCACTCGTCAAAAGAGATCGCTATCTTTTTTATATCTTCATTCTGAGAATCGAGAAATGCCCGCGATTTTCGGAGTCCCTCAAGCCACCCTGCGGGAGTACCGGTAATTTTTTCGTAACTTTCCTCGAGACCCTTGTCGGTCGCAAAATCAACGCCGTGAACAAAACTCCATTCGTATGCGTGAAAGGAAAGATACGAAACATGCTTTGCCATAGGGGCCAGCCCTTTCGTTGTCCAGTCCGCCGAGTTCCAGCCGGGACCGTAGGGGCCGGAGGAGAAAAAGGTAATTGAGGGATCAACCTTTTTGATTGCCTCTACGCTGGAGTTGGCCTTTTCCGCATAAGCTTCGGGGGTATTGAGTCCCTCCATGTGACCGTGGCCAAACTCGTTGCCCAGGGACCAGTATTTTACCCGATAAGGTTCGGAGTGGCCGCGCTCTGCCCGCTTTTTACCCCATTCGGTAGAGGCGCTTCCATTGCAGTATTCTACCCACTGGGCCGATTCTTCGGAGCTGTTCCATGCAAGGTTGATGGTAAGATACGGTTTAGCATTTATTTCGCGGCACAGTGCGATAAAGTCATCAATTCCAATCTCGTGGAAATCGTAACCCCCGCTGTGGGGTTGGGACTCAACAGGTGTATAGGCAAGGAGCGGCGCCCGCTGGTCCACATCCAGAAGGCCGTCTTTCCAGCGGTACTCACCCGAGAAATTACCACCCGGCCAGCGAAGCAAACCGATTCCGATTTCTTTCATGAGGGCTATCACATCCTTTCTCATACCGTGAAAATTGTCCACCGGCATAAGCGAAGCAACCCCCAATTTGAGTTCCGCCCGCTGGGAAAAGCTCACTTCGAAAGAGGCCTTTGTATCGTCATCCTCTGGGGTATATGAAAATTCGCAGGTCCGCCAGTCTCCATCGCCGATACTGAATGTTTTTTCGCCGTATATTTTGCCGCCGGAACCGGCGACAGCAAGGGTAACTTTGAGAGGAAGATCGTCACCTCTGACCTTGGCGATGATCCTGGCTGTGTAAACTGTTCCGCCTTTTTGCGCCAACCCCTTCTGCCCTATCCCCGCTTTTTGATTAGGCAGCGGATTCTGTATGACCAGGGAATTAATTTCGTTATTACAAATAAGGCTCTTTTCGCTATTGCCGATATGCTTAACATAGGCATCCCGGGGATCCAGGGTGATAAAGGCATTTTCCGCACCTACCCGGTACCATTCGGCGGGCTCTCCGAAATGGGCCGCCGGTTTCCCTGCGAATTTACGATTCCGTAAAAGCTGGGCACTCAAGCCCTGGTAAACGGCGCTGCGGGTATGCTCAAGGTTATGGCCGAAGAGGGTATCCTCTATTTTGGTTGTTGTAATAGTACCAATATCAATTTTCACCGTGCTCATATAATCATCCTAGCCCTTAACGCTTCCCGGCACAAGACATGTCATCATAACCCATCCGGCCCACTCTGGAAAAAAAACAGGAAAAAATATTATACTGTAGTGATGGATACGGCTGTATTGGGCGAGGTAGCCCGGCTTTTTGCCATTTACGGCGAATTTGAAAGTGCTTCCCCCTTCGGAAACGGGCATATTAACGATACCTTTCAATCGTGCTGGAACCAGGCGGGGACCAGGGTGCGGTACACCCACCAGCGGATCAATCACAGGGTTTTTGTCCATCCCGATGAGGTGATGGAAAACATCAGCCGGGTTACGGGCCACATCGCGGGAAAGCTTCTTGCCGCCGGGGAAAAGGACCGGAGCCGCCGGACATTGACCGTGGTTCCCGCACTGGACGGCAAGCCCTTTGCCCGGGACGCCGAGGGCGGCTGGTGGCGGACCTACCTTTTTATCGAAGGCGCCCATACCATGGCGGTAACGGCCTCCCCCAAAGAGGCGCGGTTTCTGGGGGAAAGCATAGGCAGGTTCCAGAAACAGCTTGCAGACCTTCCGCCGCCCCGCCTCCACGACGCCATTCCCGATTTTCACAATATGGAAAAACGCTACGCACGGTTTTACGATGCCCTTTCCAAAGATCCCTGCGGCCGGGCTAAAGACGCGGCGGCGGAAATTGCCTTTATGAAGGAAAACGAGGAGCGGGGGGCGATTCTTACCCGCTCGCTCCGGGAGGGGAAAATCCCCGAACGCATCACCCATAACGATACCAAGATGAACAATATCCTTATCGATGATAAGGATTCCCATGCCCTCAGCGTGATAGACCTGGACACGGTGATGCCGGGAACAAGCCTCTTTGACCTGGGCGACCTTATCCGCACCGTAACAACCAGAGCCGAGGAAGACGAACAGGATCTTTCCAAAGTTGAATTTGATCTTGCTTTTTTTGAATCGCTGCTGGAGGGCTATCTTTCGGAGGCGCTGGAATTTCTTGGCGATGAAGAAAAAAAACTTATCGCCGAATCGGGCAGGAATATCACCCAGATAATGGGATTGCGTTTTCTTACCGATTATCTCGAGGGGGATCACTACTACCATACGAGCAGGCCGGGGCATAACCTTGACCGCTGCCGGAACCAGATCGCCCTGATCAAATCGATGGATGCAAAATGGGATGAGGCGGAAAGAATTGTACGAAGGCTGGTAAAAGGATAAACTATGTACAGTTACGATTTTTTTCTCACCGGTTCTCTTGAAAAGGTACTCCCCGCAAAGAGAAACCGGCCCCTCTCTGACGGAAAGGTAATGCCGGTTTTTCCGGGAACCATCCCCGCCTTTCAGTTGGTTTATGCCCGTAGAACGTCGGAGAAACAGCCTCCTTTCCTTACCCCCTTTACAGTTTCCGTGGAGGGCGCGCCGGTAAAGGCGGTATTGCGTTCCGTGGAAGCCGTTCCGGTGGACTTTCCGGCCAATGAAAAGTCAGATTCAGGGTATATCACCCATGAACCGGCCCTGCTGCCGGATCTTTTGGTTCCCCTTGCGGAAGACAAGATCTATCCCCAGCCGGATCTTTATCAATCTGTGTGGATCGATTTTCCGAATATCACCGCCGCTCAAAAAGGTGTATACAACATTACGGTTAAGGCAACGGCGGATGACAAGGTTATATTTGGTAATGGGGACGAGGGGCGGGACAACGAAGCTTCCGGCTATACAGCGGAGCTGCATCTTACCCTGAACGTGTTGGGAGAAGCATTGCCCCCGCAGCGTCTGCTTCATACGCAGTGGTTTCATACGGACTGCCTTGCAAACTATTACCATGTAGAAGCTTTGAGCGAAGAACACTGGAATATCATTGAAGCTTTTATGGAACCCATGATGAGTCGTTACGGCATTAACACGGTATTAACTCCGGTCTTTACCCCGCCCCTGGATACGGCCTTTGGCACTGAACGGCCCACCATACAACTGGTTGATATCATAGCCCAGGGGGATTCGTATACCTTTGATTTCCAAAAGCTCGAACGCTGGTGCGGCCTCTGCAAAAAGTACGGCATTACGCATCTGGAAATTGCCCATCTCTTTTCCCAATGGGGAGCAAAAACCACCCCCAAGATCGTGGCGAAAACCGGGGGCATCGAAAAAAAGATCTTCGGCTGGGACGTTCCCGCGGGCAGTCCTGCATATCGGAAATTTCTGGAGCAGTTTCTCCCCGCCCTCAGAACAGCGTGTGAAAAATACGGCTTTGACAAAGAGCATACGATCTTCCACGTATCCGACGAACCCCACGGAGCAGCCCAGATCGCCAATTACAAACTTGCCAAAGCCCAGATGGCCGACCTGGTTGAGGGAAGCCTTATCGTGGATGCGTTAAGCGATTTTTCATTTTATAAAGAGGGGCTTGTTGAACATCCGGTGCCGGCCAACGATGCCATCACTCCTTTTCTGGAGGCAAAAATTCCGGGGCTTTGGGTGTATTATTGCGTGGGCCAGAGTTACCGGGTTCCCAACCGTTTTATCGCCCTGCCCTCTTCCCGCAGCAGAGCCATGGGGGTCCTGATGTACCTTTACAATATTGCAGGATTCCTGCAGTGGGGATATAATTACTACTATTCGGCCCTTTCCAAAACCCTGATCAACCCCTTCCTTAAAACCGGAGGGCTTAAGGATTGGCCCGCGGGGGATCCCTTCCTGGTATATCCCGGCGAAAACCGTAAACCCCTTTCATCCATCCGGGGCGAGGTTCACCGGGAGAGCCTTGAGGATATGCGGATCCTTGCAATGGTGGAAGCCAAAGCGGGCCGGGACGCCGCATTGGAGATTATCCATCAGGACTTTTTGGGGGAGCTTACTTTTGATAACTACCCCCAGGAACCGTCGTATTACACAGGGCTCAGGGAAAGGGCCGCAAAAATTTTGGAGGCATAAATGGCAGCGCGGATAAGCATGAAGAATCCCATTGCGGAAATTGACGGCGATGAAATGACCCGGGTGCTCTGGGCATTGATAAAAGAAAAACTGCTTCTTCCCTTTGTGGATCTTAAAACCGAATATTTTGATCTGGGGCTCCCCAACCGGGACGCCACCAATGACGAAATAACCGTGGAATCCGCCGGGGCTATACAGCGCTTGGGTGTAGGGGTTAAGTGCGCCACCATCACCAGTAATACCGCGCGGCAAAGCGAATATAATTTGAAAAATCTTCACCCCAGCCCCAATGCCACCATCAGGGCGATTCTGGACGGTACGGTTTTCCGGCGGCCCATTACCGTTTCAAACGTTACCCCCTCGGTGAGCACCTGGAAAAAACCCATCGTCATAGGCCGCCACGCCTATGGTGATGTGTACAAGGCCGCGGAGATGATCATCCCCGGCAAGGGAAAGGTGGAGCTTGTTTACACCGATGAACAAGGAAAGGAAACCCGGAAAACCGTGGCCGACATGAAGGGGCCGGGGATCGTGCAGGGAATACACAACCTTGATGAATCGATCCGCAGTTTTGCCCGGGCCTGTTTCCTCTACGCCATTGATGAAAAACTTCCGGTCTGGTTTGCCACAAAAGATACTATCTCGAAAATTTACGACGGCCGCTTCAAAGAGATTTTCGGCGAAGTTTATGAAACAGAATTTAAATCAAAATGCGAGGCCGCAGGCATTTCCTATTTCTACACCCTTATTGATGATGCGGTGGCCCGGGTGGTCAAAGGAGAGGGGGGATTTCTCTGGGCCTGCAAAAACTACGATGGAGATGTGATGAGCGATATGGTGGCCAGCGCTGCCGGAAGCCTAGCCATGATGACCAGCGTTTTGGTGTCCCCGTCGGGGGCGGTGGAATACGAGGCGGCCCATGGCACGGTACAGCAGCATTACTACCGCTGGAAAAAAGGGGAAAAAACCAGCACCAACCCCGCGGCGCTGATCTTCGCCTGGACCGGAGCCCTGGCCAAACGGGCGGAACTGGACGATACGCCGGATCTGGGGGCCTTTGCGAAAAAGCTGGAGGCCGCCGCTTTACAAACTATTGAGGAAGGAACCATGACCGGAGACCTTGCCCGGCTGGCGGTTCCGGCGGCAAAACAGACCCTGGATTCCTGGGCCTTCATCGACGCTATTGCGGAAAAGCTTTAGCAGCTCAAATTGGACATTGGTATTTTTTTTATTTTCCGGTATTATCTGGGAAGCTATGAAAAAACAGACAGAAGCCCGACAAGCACGGCATGTCCGACAAGCGAGGCTTGTCTTAGAAGACGGCTCCGAATACTCAGGCTGGTCCTTCGGCAAGGCCAGGTCCCAGGCCGGCGAAGTGGTTTTTACCACCGGCATGACCGGTTATCCCCAGTCCCTCACGGACCCCAGCTTCCGGGGGCAGATTCTCGTCTCCACCTATCCCCTGGTGGGAAACTACGGTGTGCCGGTAAAACCGAAAAGCGCCGAGCCTTTTTTTGACGAACAGGGAATTCCCCTCCATTTTGAATCGCCCGAGGTCCAGGTTTCCGCCTTTGTGGTTTCCGAAGTCTGCGGGGAGCCCAGCCACTTTGCCTCCGGTACGAGTCTTTCGGCATGGCTTGAAAAAAATAATGTCCCCGGCATCTGGGGCATTGACACCCGGGCCCTCACCCAGCGGCTTCGGGAATCGGGGGTGATGCAGGGAAAGATTCTTGTGGAAGGCTGCCGGGAAGTGACCATGGAAACAGGGATCATCCCCCACCCGGTGGAAGAAGTTTCCCCGAAGGAGATCCGCACATACCGGCCCGAAGGAACGGCTTCCGGGAAACTTCCCCGAATCGCTTTGCTTGACTGCGGCGCAAAAGCTAATATTCTTCGCTGTCTTCTGGCCCGTAAGGTAGAAATTATCCGGCTGCCCTGGAACCATGATCTAAGCGGCATCGAATACGACGGCCTCTTTCTCTCCAACGGCCCCGGCGATCCCAAGTCCTGTGGAAAAACCATCGCCGCTTTGCGCCGGGCCTTTGACCGGAAAAAGCCCATCTTCGGCATCTGCCTGGGGAACCAGATTATGGCCCTGGCCGCCGGAGCCGACACCTACAAACTGCCCTACGGACACCGGGGCCAGAACCAGCCCTGTGTGGAAGCCGGTACGGGCCGCTGCTATATCACCAGTCAAAACCACGGATATGCCGTGCGGAAAGAAACCCTGCCCAAAGGCTGGGAGCCCTGGTTCATCAACGCCAACGACGGCACCGTGGAGGGTATCCGCTCCGCCGCCGGTCCTTTTTCCGCCGTGCAGTTCCACCCCGAAGGCTGCCCCGGCCCCCGGGACACGGAATTCCTTATCGACCGGTTTATCGAACAGGTGGGGAAAACTATTTAGGATCCAACAAAAGGCGCGCCATAGCAAAAACCCGGAGCTGCCCTCCCCTATTTTCCCCTTTTTGAAGGTACTAGCCCCTTATAAACCGGCAAAATGCCCATTCTCTGTTCCTAATTTTCCTCCCCTTGCCCTTTTTGCAAAAGCCGTATAAGCTTGCTTCATGCTGGAAAAACCAAAAAAAGTCCTCGTTCTGGGGTCCGGGGGGCTCAAAATCGGACAGGCCGGGGAGTTCGACTACTCCGGGTCCCAGGCGCTTAAGGCCCTGCGGGAAGAGGGCATAGATACGGTGTTAATCAACCCTAACATCGCCACGATTCAAACCAGCGAAGGCATGGCGGACCGGACTTATTTTTTGCCGGTAACCCCGGAATATGTACGGCAGGTTATCGAAAAAGAAAAACCCGACGGCCTCCTCCTTTCTTTCGGCGGGCAAACGGCCCTTAACTGCGGCGTGGAGCTTGACCGCGAAGGGGTGCTCTACAAATACGGCGTGCGGGTTTTGGGCACTCCGGTAAAAACTATCGAAGATACCGAAGACCGGGAACTTTTTGTCAGGCGCTTAAACGAAATCGGCGCAAAGACTCCCCGCAGCATCGCCGTCTCCGCAGATAAAAATACTAATGGAGCTGCAGCGGCGGCAAAAGAAATCGGCTATCCCGTGATGGTCCGGGTGGCCTATGCTCTGGGCGGCGCCGGTTCGGGAATTTGCCGCAACGAAGCGGAGCTCAGGCGGAGATGCGACCGGGCTTTTTCCAAAACGAACGTCGGCGGCGCTCATACACAGGTGCTGGTGGAAGAATGGCTCGGCGGCTGGAAAGAAATTGAATACGAGGTGGTCCGCGACAGTGCGGATAACTGTATCACCGTTTGCAATATGGAAAATTTTGATCCGCTGGGAATACACACCGGTGAAAGTATCGTGATAGCTCCTTCCCAGACCCTCACCGATTCGGAATACCATAAACTCCGCCGCATCGCCATTGAGGTGATCCGTCACCTGGGCATAGTCGGCGAATGTAATATCCAGTATGCGCTGGACCCCGTTTCTGAAGATTACCGCATCATCGAAGTCAACGCCCGTCTTTCCCGCAGTTCCGCATTGGCGTCAAAAGCTACGGGCTACCCCCTGGCATTTGTGGCGGCAAAACTCGCCCTGGGCTATTCCCTCACCGATATTGAAAACCGCATTACCCGGGTTACCAAATCCTGTTTCGAGCCCGCCCTGGATTACTGCGTCGTAAAAGTCCCCCGCTGGGATCTTGCCAAATTCAAAAATGTTGATCTCCGCATCGGCTCCGAAATGAAATCCGTGGGCGAAGTCATGTCTATTGGCCGCAGCTTTGAAGAAGCGCTGCAAAAAGCACTGCGGATGACCGGTACCGGCGCGCCTGGTCTGGCGGGGGAAGATAATCTTTGCGGCGGCGGTTTAAAAAATATCCGCGATGCCCTGGCAAAACCAACGGACCGCCGGATCTTTATTATCTACCGGGCGCTGGCCGAAGGCTGGTCCGTGGAAAAAATTCACCGCATCACAAAAATCGACCGCTGGTTTTTGTACAAGATTGCAAATGTTCTGGAAACAGAAAAACTATTATGGAAGGCCTCCCCGCAGCGTCTTCCCCGTGAATTATTGGCACAGGCAAAACGGCTGGGCTTTTCCGATGCCCGTATCGGGGAAGTCGTCCATAAAAAAGAAATGGAAATCCGGGCGCTGCGGGAAGAATACCGCATACGGCCTTCGATAAAACAGATCGATACATTGGGCGCAGAGTATCCGGCAAAAACAAATTATCTTTACATGACCTATGGCGCCTCATCCATCGGCAGCAGCGCTTCCGATGATGTATCTCCCTCGGGCCGGGGGGTCATGGTGCTGGGGTCAGGGGCTTACCGCATAGGCAGCAGCGTGGAATTCGACTGGTGCTGCGTCAATGCCGTGGAAACGGCGCGTAAGCTGGGCCGTTATTCCATCATGGTAAACTGCAACCCTGAAACAGTTTCCACCGATTACGATATGTGCGACCGGCTCTACTTTGAAGAATTAACGCTGGAGCGGATCCTCGACATCTACGAAAAGGAACGGCCCGACGGGGTTATCCTTTCCATGGGCGGCCAGATTCCAAACAACCTGGCGACAAAACTTTACGACGCCGGAGTTTTGATCTACGGCACCAGCACAAGATCCATAGACATGGCCGAAGACCGTAATAAATTTTCAGCGCTGCTGGATAAGCTCAGTATTGAACAGCCCGAATGGAAAGAGCTTACCGATCTTGAATCGGCAAAAAAATTCGCCGAAGAAGTTGGGTATCCTGTTTTGATCCGTCCAAGCTATGTTCTTTCCGGGGCTGCCATGAATGTGGCCTGGGACGATGAGAGCCTGGAAAAGTTTTTAAGTTTAGCCTCGGATGTTTCGGCGGAACATCCGGTGGTAATTTCAAAGTTTGTGGAAAATTCCAAGGAGATCGAAATTGACGCGGTGGCAAAACGGGGGGAAATTCTTTTTCACGCCATCACCGAACATATCGAAAACGCCGGTGTCCATTCCGGGGACGCCACGGTGGTGCTTCCCGCACAGCGGCTCTACATCGAAACCATCCGCAAGATCCGTAAAATCGGCGAAGAAATTGCCCGGGCTTTGGACATCACCGGGCCCTTCAACATTCAGTTTCTTGCCCAGCGCAACCATGTCCGGGTGATCGAATGTAATCTCAGGGCCAGCCGGAGTTTTCCCTTCTGTTCAAAGGTCAGCCGGGTGAATTTGATTGAGCTGGCGGTTAAAGCCATGCTGGATGAACCGGTAGATAAAGTCGGCGTGTCGGCCCTGGACCTTGAATGGGTGGGGGTGAAGGCCGCGCAATTTAGTTTTTCCCGGCTGCACGGCGCCGACCCCATCACCGGTGTGGAGATGGCCTCCACCGGCGAAGTGGGCTGCATAGGCACCGACCTTTCCGATGCGTTTCTCAAGGCGCTCCTGTCGGTGGGCTACCGGATCCCTAAAAAAAGAATCCTTCTTTCCACCGGCCCCATCGAAGACAAGCTTGATTTTCTTGACTCCGCAAAAAAGCTTGTCAAAATGAACTACGAGCTTTTCGCCTCCCGGGGCACCGCCAAATTTCTTGCCGCCAACGGCGTTCCCTCCACGGCCCTCAACTGGCCCCTGGAATCGAAGGAACCAAACATCGCCGGTTTTATCAAACGCCGGGAAATCGACATGATCATCAACGTCCCCAAAAACAACCGTGAAACCGAACTGAAAAACGACTACCTTATCCGGCGCATGGCGGTGGACTTCGACATTCCCCTTTTTACCAACATCAAGGTGACCCGTGTTTTTATTGATGCCCTGGCCTACCGCCGGGAGAAGGGCGGCGATCTGGAAATTAAAGCCTGGGAAGATTACCGTTAAACGCTCCTAAGTACGTCCGTCTGTTTTCGTCCGTCTGAGAAGTAAAACTCCCAAAACAAAGAGCAGCGGGAAAACTATGGCGGTAAATAAACCGGTTTTCAAAGCGGCGCCGTTCATCACAAAACCTACCAGTGCGGGCCCGGAGGCGCAGCCTGCATCCCCGGCCATGGCCAGAAGGGCAAACATGGCGGTGCCGCCCCGGGGGAAAAGTTTTGAGGCGATGCTGAAGGTGCCCGGCCACATGATGCCGACACTGAGGCCGCAGAGGGCGCATCCAAAAAGCGCGAGCAGGGGATAGGGTGAAAAAACGGCAATCAAATAACTTACAAGACACAAAATTCCTGATGCTGTCATTACAGCGGGTAAATTGATTGCCTTCTGTTTAACGCCGAAAAATGTTCTGGTTAATCCCATCAATACTGCAAATGCGCAGGGGCCCAGGAGGTCGCCCATGGTTTTTGAAACTTCCAATCCAAGCTCGGCAAAGTAGGACGCCCATTGGGACATGGCCTGTTCGGAGGCTCCTGAACAGATCATCACCAATACAATAACAAGAAAGCTCTTTTTGGTAAAAATGGCCCGTAACGGTTCTGCCGTTTCATTCTTGTCGATTAAGGTTTTAAGGGGCACACAAGAAAAAAGAAAAATATTTCCCAGGGGAAGGAGGGCCCAGAGCATGGGGAGGAATCGCCAGTTTTTTATGCCGATGGTGTTAAAATAGAGGGTCGATAGCAGTATCACCGCCACATAGCCCCAGCAATAAAACGAATGTAACAGGCTCATAGCGGAAGATTTATTTTCGTTGGGCAGCGCTTCAACAATGGGGCTGATGATCACCTCGAGGAGGCCGCCGCCTATGGCATTGACAACTGCGGCAATCACCAGGGCTGTATATGGTTGTGATAAAACAAAGGGGAGAAAACCCATCAGGAATAAACCGGCAGAGGCAAAAACAGAAGCGGCGATGGCGGCGGCCCGGTAACCGATTTTATCTACATAACGCACCGCCAGAAGATCCACCAGCAGTTGAATGGTAAAATTCAGGGATATTAACACCGCCAACTGGGCCAGGGTTATGCCAAACTGCCTCTGAAAGGTGAGAAACAAAAGGGGCCCCAGGTTATTGACAATCGCCTGGGTAATGTAACCTAAATAGCTTGCCGCCAGCGTATGTTTGTAGGTCATTTTTTGTTACCGCCATGCATCGTTTCAACGGTTAATGGCAGCATATATTTTATTATAATCCGCATAACCTTTATCATATTCTATTTTCCTCTCAACATGGGGAGTATAAAGGGCAAGCGGTCTGTTTACTGCCCGGACGGCATCTTCAACAGTATTAAACATCCTGATACTGACCGCACAGAGCGCCGCAGCCCCGGCGGCGGTACATTCCGGTTCACCCATGGTTTCGATAGAAAGACCGGTAATATCGGCCTTAATCTGATTCCAGAGGGGACTACGCGAACCTCCGCCTAAAGAACGCAGATTTGATCCGGTAATAGAAAATTCCCGCCTTAGCAATTCTATATTTTCCCTTAACATATATGCAACCCCTTCAAATATGGCCCGTATAAAATCCGCCCTGGTATGCTCAAGCCCAATGCCGGTAAAGGCTCCCCGGGCGGCAGGGTTATTGTCGGGCTGTATACTGCCTGAAAGATAGGGAATGTGCAATAAGCCGCGGGCCAGCGGAGGCGACGATGCGGCAAGGGCGCCTAACAGATCGTACACATCCTGTCCTGTACGGGCGGCCTCCTCTGTTTCCGAAGGGCAGAAAGTATCTCTAAACCATTTCAGCGCCATGCCGGCGGTCATGCTTACCGGGAGAACAAGATAGCGATCGGTAAAAATATGGCGATATACCGGTATAGAGCCCCTGCCGTCTATGGCCTGTTTTGGAATTGTCGCACCGACACAAAGGGCTGTTCCGGTTACTTCAGTCAATGTTCCCGCAACAAAATTGCCTGCGCCTACAGCGCCGCAGATCTGATCCATTGCGCCTGAGGTCACCAGGGCACGATCATTAAGCCCGAGCTGCCGGGCCGCTTCGGGACTAATGGCACCTATCACCTCACCGCTTTCTTTCACCGGAGGAATACGGTCTCTGGCGAGTCCCAAATCCTCAAGCAGTTCATCCCAGACTCTGTCTTCATCAATACGAAAATATCCCGTAGTGGAAAGCAGGGTTTTTTCCGTACAGATAATTCCGGTAAGCTTAAAAAGAATATAATCTCCCAAAAGCAAAAACCAGCGGGTTTTTTGGTATATTGCTTTTTCATTCTCTTTAAGCCAGATCAATTTGCTTAGCGGACACAGGCCGGTACATTCCGGCACTCCGGTGATACGGAAAAAATCTTCCCGCTTTATTTTTGTGCGAATCGCCGCCGCCTGGGTTTCGGCCCTGCCGTCCAGCCATACGATGGCTCTTCGCAGGGCTTCACCCCTTTCGTCTACGGGGATCAGGGTTTCTCCCTGGGTCGTTACGCTGATACCCGCAATTTTCTCAGCAGCATCCCTTCGCCGTTCAAAGATACATTCCGCCGCCCGGCATAGGGCGTTCCAATATCCTTCTGCGGGATATTCCACCCTTGAAGCCTGACCGGCGATCAAGGTATATTCTACACTCTGAAGATCTATCCGCTTTAGTTCTTCATCAAACAAAACGGCCTTTACGGAAGTTGTTCCCAGATCAAAGACGAGAATATATCCCATACTGCTTTCTATACGACGGACAAATAGTGTTTTTCAGCATCCTCGGGAGAGGCGTTGTTTTTTACCACATCCAAAAGACAATCAAGATAAGCCGCAGGTTTTTTGGCGCAGATCACATTACGTCCGTATACCACCCCGGCAGCGCCTTTTTCTATGGCCCTGCGGGCTGTGGCAAAGGCTTCTGAGGGATGGTCAAAGGTCCCTCCGCCCAGAGCCAGAACGGGAACTACCGAAGAACCGGAAACTTCCTCAAAATTGTCAACAAATACGGTTTTAATCATATCCGCCCCGAATTCCGCACAGGCCCGGGTCCCCAGGGTCAAATCCAATAGATCGCCTTTATAGCGGTCAATCCCGCCCATGGGGATAAATTCCCCGATAAGGGGGATACCGATCCTGTCCGCCTGTTGAACCAGGCTGCCGAATTCGGTAATGTTTTTTGTGTTGGCTTCCTCATCGGTTCCAAGTAACAGAGAAGCAATTACTATATCCGCTCCCAGAGAGACCGCATATTTTACATCGGCAAAAGAAACATTGTACCCCTTGTTGTAGTACGCGTCTTTTTTTATACGGGCAAATTCTTCCATGTGGGGCTTGCAGTAATGAGCAGCCCAATTAAGACGGATTATGCAGAGGGGCGCATCTTTCCGCGCAAAAAAAGGTCCGCAGCGTTTTGCCATGCCGGGCATTAAAAGAAGGGCATCAGCTTTGCTGAACTGATTGATTTCCCTCGTTATGTCCCTCAATCCGTCGAAGGGACCCATATAACTGCCGTGATCCATGGCGATTATTACCGGATGACCGCCGCTGAATAATTTTCCCATTCTGATATCTTTACCTGTCACGTTTGTTTTCTTCCTTTTGTTTTTAGAATTATTCTCCAAGCACCGTCACCCGGACCGTTCTGGTTCTGGCGCGGACCTGATCAAAATCGGCAAAATAAATAACGCCAAATTCCCCAAGGTGCATCTTCCCGTCTTCTACCGGGATCGTAACCGAGCGGCCCAATAACACCGAACGCAGATGCGCATCGGTATTCAGGCTCCACCAGGCTTCTTCCCCCCGTTCTTTCCGGGCAATTTCAATATGTTTCGGTCCCGGATGCAGATACTGGCCCTGGGTGATACAGCGGGGAATCAGATGATCCAGCACCTGCACCATGTCTTGTAAAAGAAACTGCTCACCGAAATAATCAACATCATCGGATTGTTCCTGGATCAGAACGCTGCAGGTTGTATGCTGGGAATACACCAGCACTATGCCTTGCCTGATTCCTGTTCCTTCCGCGAATTCTTTCACCTCTTTCGTTACATTGTGAAAAGTCGGCCGTGTATCGGACTGAATTTCAAAATGTGTGTTATAGACTCCCATGCGTCCTCCTTTATACTTCGCAGTATTCGATTTTAAGCATATCGCAAAACATCTTCCACCGGGGCCGCAAATCCCCCAGGCTGATCACTTCATGATGTGTGCCTCCCTGTTTGAGCCAGGCTTCCACGCAGGGTTCAACGCCGTTTCGGGGCCGCCAGAAAAAATAGGGCATTTCACAACGCCGCAGATCGTTTTTGTCCAGCATTTCTCCCTGGGCAGCTACGAGCCGGAATTTTCCGCCGCCCAATGATACCAGGGATACTAAGGTTGCAGGGCCGACACGGGGAGTAAAAATAAAAGTCGGCGGATTTTCAAGCCCGCCTTCCCCAAGATAGCGATCAATAAGACGGGGCTTAATATCCTCCCGGTGCGTGGACCAGTTACCCTCGCCGGCATGACAGAAAAGAATCGCCTGCTGCTTAAAATCCATGCCGTACATTTCAGTAAAATTTGCGCCTCCCGCTCCCAGGGTATGGGCCGCCGCTACCATGGAGGCGCACATACTGTCCCCTTCGGCGGCATAACCATAACCTTCCGCCAAAAGATGAGAAGCCGCATAAAGGGGAAGCTGCTTAAAACGGCCGTCAGCGGCGAAGAGATCAAAATGAGCGGTAAAAGCATCATAACGGTTCTGTTCAAGAAAGCCCTTAAATCCCAGATAGATCCTTGCCGCTTCACCGTGGCTCTCATGAGAGAGCTTTGGATCCACATCGGCAATTTTCCTGTCCTTTTCTATTTGCTCTTCTATCTTCTCAGCGCTCACCGTTTCCATGATCCGGCAGACAGAACCTATGGTCTCGTGGCAGGATTCGACACCCAGGGCGCTCAAAAAGCCCAGATCATCGGTAAGAATATCTCCCATGCCCTGCATACGGCAAAAGACTGCGGTGCGCAGTTTTGCAAGACGGGAAACTGTCATGGCGGCATACCCGAAGTTTTCCACAAAATCAATAAAACGCTGATCGTGCCTTGAGCCCGCAAATATCTGACAGGGAATTCCCAATCGGGCTATCACATTACAATTATCCTGCGCGCCATGTATGCCCTGATTAACGGTCAGGTCCAGTTCTTCAAAATCATTACTTATCGTATCATCCGGCTGAACCACTGCCAGGGCCAGGGGGAGACGGTTATCCCGCAATGCCCTGGTCAGCCAGGCACCCTGGCTATAGGCCAATAATACGATCAGAATACCATCAAGACCGGCGTTATTGTATTCTCTCATCCGTTCTTCAATTTGCAGCCGGTTCATGGCAGGAGCGGTAAAATATATATCCGCCGCCGGAGCCAGATGAGAAACCAGTTCTCCGGCATAAGAAATCTGTCTTGCGGTAATACCTTTGAATATGGACTCGTAACCGTCGGTCATAAGACCAAGCAGCCCGATTTTAGGTTTTCTGTATTTTTCCATTATATTCTCCATGAATATCCTAAACTACCACAAGGTTAATACCACAGCCCGCCGCTTTTTCCGCCACATCCGGAAGGATGCCTTTGTCGGTTATTATCGTACAGTTATCCCGAATTCTGCTGTAGCTGATAAAAGAGCTCCGTTTAAACTTGGTATGATCCGTCAATATATAACTATGATCCGAGCTGGCAATCACCAGTTGATCTATCTTTGCGGTATCTATGTCGAAGGTCATAAGCCCTTCTTCTATATCAATACCGTCTACTCCGACAAAAGATCTATTGAAATGGGATTTCTGAATGGTTTTTTCACAGATAATTCCCGCCAGATCCCGCCGCATAGTCCGGTAATTTCCGCCGGTTACAATCACCCTGGTTTCTCCGCCCAGAATGTCCGCATTATCAAAGGCATTGGTTACCACTATCAGGTTGATCATTTTTTCGCGGTGAATTTTTTCGGCCAGGGCTTTTGAAAAATGAGCCGCCGTTGTCCCGCCGGAAATAAAAATGATCTCCCGATCTATAACCAGATCGGCGGCCCGTCTGGCTATGGCCTGCTTTTCATCAAAACATCTGGTAGAAAAATCCACATAGGAATACTTTTTATCAAGGTTTTCAATGTTTTCAGGAATATATTGAATTCCGCCTATATTTCTGAATGCCTTGCCTTTGTTTTCCAGGTCAAGACACATACGCCGGGCGGTAGAAAGGGACACATCAAATTTCTCCTCTATGTCCTCCATGCGCATGGATTTGACCTGTATGAGCTGATGTAAAAGCTGCTGGGTTCTGTCTTCAAATTTACTCATTTTTTAATTCTGTAATGCTCCTTCATCTGTGAAAGTTCCGGCTGATTCAGGATATTTTCCAAAAGGGAACGCGCCTGTTTCTCGCTCTTTGTCCATGGATCCATCAAAACAAGGGATAACAACATATCATAGTCCCCCTCTGTATATGCGGTCAATTCTACTTCTACGGGGGCAATCCTGTCCCGGAGAATATGAGCGATCACCGGTTTCGGCAGGGGCTTGCAGCGGATCCCCTGAACGCCGCTGCCGCTTACCAGGGCGGGAATCTCCACCTCAAAATCTTTAGGAAGGCCCGGCACATACTCCCCGTCGTTTTGGATATTGACGATCATGACCCGGGGAATATCAAAGGCCAAAGATTCAATCAGGGGAACCATGGGCTCCGCAGATTCTTTTAAGGGAGGAAAAATTTCACTTACCCGGGCCGACGGATCATTCGCGGTTTTGGAAATGCGTTCGACGATTTTTTCATTAGCCTCAAAATATATCTCCCTGAACCACCATGCGGGATCGTCTTTCCACCGGCGTTCAGTCGCATCGTCGCTGTGATACCACCAGCCCCAGGCGCCCCCTCCGGGGCTGCCCGTATCGCCTATGGGATAAACCCCAAAACGCCGGTAAAGGTCCACCGCCTTGGGACCCGTTTGGCTGGAAAGGCCGCATCCGTTTTCAAAATAGTCCTCTGACTTTTCGGCGATCCATTTGTCAAGGAGGGGGAACGCATCTTTTCCTTCATAGGAAAAATGAGTCAGCCATATCAAATGGTTTACCCCGGATACTTCATAGCGTATTTTTTCCCTTTCCAGACCGAGCTGATCCGCCAGAGCATAAATACCGCCGTAGCCGTGGCAGAGTCCTACGATTTTTGAATCAGGATGCAGCCGTTTTAACCAGGTGATTCCCGCCAGTACCGGATTGGCCACCAGAAGGTACCACGCATCAGGGCATACTTTCTGCATATCCTGATAGATCGATTCCATCAGGGCGAATTGATAAAAGTTTATCCAGAACGCTTCATCGTGCATGATGTGAAGGCTGCCGCCGTAACGGTATCCCAATCCTTGAGCGATACTCCAACCCCGTTTCCAGAGATCGTACCGTACATGCAGGGCGGTATTGATCACAAAATCGGCGCCGGAAAGGCTTTCAATACGATTGGTAGTTTTGCTGATGGCAATACCGCTTCCCACTTCGGCGGCATAACGGGTGCAGAGCCGAAAGGCATTATCCAGCCTTTCCTCATCAATGTCCATCATGGAGACCCTGCATCCCGAGAGGTTCTTGCTGGTACAAAGATCACGGATCAGGCTTAAAGAAAAAACCGAGCTGCCTGCGCCTATGATACTTATTTTAATGCCCATAAATCATCTCCTTTCAAGGTTTACCGTTTGCCAAGCTTCGCCAGATTTGCCGAAATAATTCCCCACTGCCAGGCCAAAAGCCGGTCAAGCCCTGCGGATTTCAGCTCCGAGAGGTACTGATCTATCGCAGCCCGGGCTCTCGCCTCTGAAGAAGCGGTAATGATAGCGGGGATCGCCTGTTGATAGATACCATCAATATACTGGTACAGCACCCCCATATCCTCATTGAGAGGCGGAATTATACCGGTTAATTCCGTTGCGTCCGTCGAATGGTTCCAGGTATAATTGAACTGATCCAGCTTCAACTGCTGAGCGTAACCGGTGGCATCATAAATATACTTTGCCATATTATCCACAAAGGCGGTATTGCCAACCCAATTCGTTTCGGACCATTCGGAATCAATTTCTTCGTTGCTGGCACTGAAAAAAGCATCGGTCATTTTTACCGGATATCCGAAATCGTTGTAGTCGCCGGGGATAAAATATTTTCCCGGTTCACCGTACACAAGCACCAACTGTCCTTCGTTGCCGAACATCCAATCCAGAAACGCAAAGATTTTTTCGGGATCCTTTGCATTCTTTGTTATCACACTCACGTTCCATCCGCCGCAATTGGTAAAGTTTGTAAACACCGATTCGGGAGGAACAACGGCAAGATGCACCGGGTCCATGGGATAGAGCCCGAAGGAGGCATCTTCAGCTTTTAGCTCCATATCGGGAACAAGAACGCCATCGGTATCAAAAATATCACTTAAACATGCAATTCCCACAAGGCCGTTCCGGATCCTTTCTTTTAAAATATCATCGGTGACGGTAAACAAATCCTGGGTGATAAGCCGTTCCCGGTACAGTTTGTTTATAAATAAAAGCATTTCCCGGTAATGAACATCCTCCAGAATACTCTTTAACGTATTTCCATCCCGGTAAATATTTGATACCGCATAAGCGGGATTGAGATCCGCCCCAAAACCGCCGTACAGTACCCGCACAGCCTCGCTCTGGAAATCCCGTCCTACCTCCAGGGGCACAATTCTGGGATATTGCGACTTGAGCGCCGTAAGGTATTTGTAGAGATCATCATAGGTAACAAGGGGGGGATTCCCCAGAGCGTCATGGTATTTTTTCTGAAGCAGCCAACCGGCATTGCCGCTTAATTGGCCCAGGGGAGCCGCCCAGTTGGGAAATGAATAGAGTTTGCCGTCCGGGGCGCGCAGCATATTCAATATGCCGTCCCCCAGATATTTTTTCAAATTGGGATATTTTTCCAGATACCCGTCCAGGGGCAGGGCCGCGCCGGCTTCAATAAGGTTCAGCAGATTTGCATCCCGTTCAAGGGAAATAACATCGGGAAATTCATCATCCAGAATCATGGTGGCCAGCCTCTGATCAGGAGCCCCGCCGGAATCCCTGAATTGAATGTTTACGCCATAGGTGGACTTTATCCATTTTTCACCGCCCTTTTCGTTGGCCCATTGCTCGGCGGAATACCAGTCGTAGTTTTTATACCAGGTGAAACTCAAATTCTGAAAAACCGCATTGCTTCCGGACACGGAAACGGATTCCACAGAACCGCCGTCTTTTTTACACCCTGCCAGGGTTAAAATCAAAAGACCCGCCAGCACAAATAAAACCTTCTTCATCATCATACCTCCGATTCGTAAAATATTCGGTTACTCTTTCAAAGAACCTATCATAACGCCGCTGACAAAATACCGCTGTATAAAAGGATACACCAGCAAAATTGGAGTTGTAGAAACCACCATGGTTGCCATTGTTACCGCCCGGGATGACACTCCGGAATTTTTCAGGGCCGTTGCTGCGGTGCCCGATAATTTGCTCATCAATTCCCTCATGGAGCTGGTATTCAGGATCGTATTAAGAATCGTCTGAATCGGCATCAGTTCCGGTTTACTGATATACAGGGCGGCATCAAACCAGGCATTCCACTGACCGACTGCGGTAAACAAAGACAATGTGGCAAAAACCGGCAGAGAGACCGGAATAACGATCCTGAAAAAAATGGTATACCACCCTGCGCCGTCCATCTTTGCCGATTCAAGGAGCCCCGATGGCAGAGTATTAAAAAAAGAACGGAAAATAATCATATTCCATACATTCAAAGCCATGGGCAGGATGTAAACCAGAAAATTATTCCGCAGGCCCAGATTACGGATCAAAATATAGGTGGGGATCATGCCGCCTGAAAAATACATGGTAAAAACCGCCAGGGCCATATATACCTTTCTCATTTTCAACTGGGGCCGGGAAAGACTAAAGGCCATGATGGCTGTAATCAAAACGCTCACCAGTGTTCCAACTCCCGTGCGGGCGATGGTGATCAGAAATGCGTTAGCTATCCGGGGGTCTTGCAAAACATAACCGACATTTTCCAGGGTGAATTTACGGGGCCAGAAACTCAAGCCCCCCGCCACCGTATCTCTGGAATCATTAAAGGCAATCACCACCGAATTCCAGAAAGGGTAGAGCATGGAGAAACAGAGCAGAGATAATATCACTATGATGATAAAACTGACAATCCTGTCAAAAAAATTCTGCTTTGTGTGCATTTTTCCTCCTGCCTACCAGAGACTGTTATCAGTCAGCCTGCGGCTCAGCCAGTTTGCCCCTACTAATAGTCCGGCGCTGACAACTGAGTTAAAAAGCCCTACCGCGGTAGCATAAGAAAACCGCTGGGATATGACTCCCATCCGGTACACATGGGTCTCAATAACATCCGCTACCGGCGTTACCGCACCGTTCCTCCAACTGCTGGTTAAAAGAAAAACATCCTCAAAACCCGCGTTCAAAATATTACTGATTGCCAGAATCAGCAGAATAACTATTTGGGGAGCGATGGAAGGGATGGTGATATGCGCAATTTTTCTGAACCGACCCGCCCCGTCTATTTCCGCAGCCTCAAAATATTCCGGATTAATGCCGGTGATGGCGGCAAAATAAATGATCGCCTGGAACCCTACATCCTTCCATACATTGGCGGTAATCAATATGGGCCAGAACGCCCGTTTCTCGCTCATAAAATTGTAGGGTTGTTTTATTATTCCCAGCTTTAAAAGTACGGCATTCACCGGGCCGCCGTCACCGCTCATCATCGAGAAGACCAGACCTGCTACTACAATCCAGGAAAGAAAATAGGGCAGATAAGTAACAGTCTGAAAAATACGTTTCAAGAGGGGGGAGCGGACTTCGTTCAAAAAAATCGCCAAAATAATAGGGGCGGGAAAACAGATGAAAAGCCTGAGGCAGCTAATCCCCAGGGTATTGTACATGACGATGGTAAAATTGCGGGAAAAAATAAATTCTTTAAAGTTATCCAGCCCCACCCAGGGACTGCCCCAAAATCCCCGCTTTATATCGTACTTTTGAAAGGCCATTAAAACGCCCCACATGGGAATGTAAGAAAAAAGGACAAGAAGAACCAGACCGGGGACAATCATGCCTTGAAGCTGAAACTGCTCCAGAGCCCGGGTATTAATATTGAACAAATTGTTCTTTTTTCCAATAATTCTATTCACGTTAACAGACATTTTATCATATAAAAATCATTTGTCAAGAGATTTTGAACAATTTATTCATTATTTTTAAGAATTTCTTCAAAACTGGTCATTCCGATGGGTCAAAATGACCCACTTATCCGCCGTTCCTCTCGTTCCAGGCCCGCCTGACCGCTTCGACCATATCATGAAACATACGGTACGGATCTTCCGCGGCGGCGATTGCGCTGCTGGACCCCGAAGCATCGGACCCTGATAAAATAACATTATAGACATCCGGGGGGGTTTTAATGCCCGCGGCATGGAGAATTTTGATATCTTTATTAATGGAATAAATGCGGCGGTTAATATCCGGTATGCGTCCGTTATCTCCGGAAGTCCTGCTTCCCTCCCCTATCTGCGCGGGAGATTCCACTACGATAATATCAGGCGAAAAGGCCGCTATTACCACCGCCTGTTCCGGGTTATCGGCGCAGACCATGGTCATTAAGCCCGCTTCCCTGCAGCGGTATATTGACGTCTCCAAATCAGAAAGAGAAAGCCGCCTCTCCGCATGGTTCAGAAAAGTGCCGGCGGCCCCGACGGATTTTAACGCTTCCGGAAGTACCGTCCCCATACCCCGTCCGCTTTTAATACAGTCCGTATGCTGGGCAAATACATGGATGTTTTTACACCGCTTTACCATTTCAGAAATATCCAGCGTTTGAGGATCAATAATTATATCGACCCCGAATTCTTCTACCAGACTGTCAGCATATTCCGCCAGCTTGATCATCTCATTCCCATACAAATATGCCTTGGGACCGAATTCAAAAAAAGGAATTTTCAGCATGATGATGCCTCATACACGGTCTCCCCCGCAGAGATGGTCCGCAGCACCTTTGCCTCGTGGATTTCTTCCACAGGAATCGAAAAAATATCTTTGTCGATAAAAACAAGGTCCGCCAGGAAACCGGGGGCAATGCGGCCCAGGGTGTTTTCTTCAAAGGCCGAGAAGGCGGAACCTGCGGTGTATGCATCAACAGCGGTATACACATCAACCCGTTCGCCGGGATAATAGCCCCCGGCAGGATGGCTGTTGTTAAAGGGATCCTGCCGGCGCGCCGCCCAGGCAATTCCCAAAAGCGGATTAAGGCTGCTCACCGGCGCATCGGTGCCGTAACTTACGGGAACGCCGAGGGCGTTCATGGTGCCCCAGGCGTAAGAAGTGGAGGCCAGCTCCGGCCCTACCCTGCTTTCAAGAATGTACATATCATCGGCCAGGAATATGGGCTGCACAAAGGTAAGAATTTTATTGCGGGCCAAACGTTCAATAAGATCTCGCGACGTTACCTGACAGTGGATAATCCCGTGCCGCAGGGGATTGTGCCCTGGCCGGGTTACTTTTTCGTAGATGCCGAGGGTCGCCTCCACTGCGGCATCCCCAATGGCATGGACTGTTGTCTGCATATTGCCCGCGGCGGCTTTTTGGATAAAGTGATCGAGCAATGCGGTGTCCATCACCGGGAAGCCTTTTGTTTCAGGCTTGTCCCGGTAAGGCTGTTTCATCCAGGCCGTCTGCCCCCCCAGGGTTCCATCGACAAAAAGTTTTATCGGCCCCATCCGCAAAACCGTGCCCCACTGTTCATGTTCCCGCAGGGGAGTCCCCGAGCGGATACCCCGCCCCAGATACGCATCCAGCATATCATCCCGGGCGGAAATGCCGCACTGCATGGTGATCCGTAAAGCCGGTTTGCCATTGGCAAAAGATTCATCGTATATTTCGTTGTAAGCCTTCCGGATTTTATCAAAGTCCGGGCCCCCCGCATCATAACTGCCCGCGGAGCTAATGCCCAGGGAATGGGCCTTCTCCATACCCGCCTTCAAAAAGGTTTTCATCTCGGCGATGGAAGGCTCCGGTATCCGGTTACGGAGAAGGGCG
>BNUV01000046.1 GCA_025997615.1 Spirochaetia bacterium | reverse complement strand
TGATAACCATCATATAATGATAACCAATTCACATAAAACAAAGAACTGTTCAGCAAGGATATAATAATACTTCTTTGCGTGATGTCTTGTGCAAAATATTCTTTGTAATCGTCCGATTTTTTCTGGCCTTCCTTTTCATTGTAGAAATAAGGTATAAAATCTATTGCTTTTATAAAATACCTGACTATGCGATGACAATAAATGGTGCGCCCATTGCTTTTTAATTCTCTGGATAAAGCAGATTGCTTGTAAATTTTCAATAAAATATTTTCATGCAGTCTATTGGTATATTTACTTAAATGTCCTTTGAAAATCAGATCGTTTTTTAAGGAATGATAGTTTATTAACATAAACAAATCTTGTCTGCTGACATTATTCCACTTAGAGTATTTTGATGTAAATACAGTGAAATGATTAGAATTTTTTGGGATTGCAAGAAATATTGCGCATTTTACAGTATTAGTACCTTCAAACAATTTCGAAGGACGGTCATCATAGGTACTAAGGTAAAGACTAAAATTATTAATAAGCAAATTTTGTACACCATGCATTCTTTCTGTACAAACAATAGAATTTTGAACTATCATTCCCATAAATGAATATTTGCTAATCAGAGACTTGCATCTTTCAATAGTATAAGCATACAAATTCCCGCAACTTTCAGTCTCGTAATTCTTTATTGCATAGACTCTCTTAACTTTCGCATACTCCACATACGGCGGATTCCCAATCACCACGTCAAAACCGCCGTGTTTCTCGATAATCCTGTAAAACTCCGCAAACCAGTGAAAGGGCTGGTGGCTCTTTTTCCATGCCTCAAATTCTTTTTTGCCGTCTTTTTGTTTTGAGGCATCGGGATTTATGCCATAGGTCCGGGCAAGGTAACGATCCAATGTGCTTTCCAGGCCGCGGAGCTTGTTCTCCAGTTCTTCTTTTATTTCTCCATGCTTTGTGTCAGATGCTATCAACTGATGTTTCTGGAAATGTTCATACACTGCGGCCACGCCGGCGCAGGCGCTTTCCAGTTCGTCCATTTTTTCCTGGCAGATTAAATTGCCCTCATATTCATTGATGGTATCGAACAACTGTTTTTTGGTGGCAAAGCCGACCAGGGTATTGCCGGAGCGGATGTTAAAATCAATGTCCGGCAGCGGCTCAAGGCCGTAGTTTGCGGCGCGGGGATTAGGCTCCACCTGGGCAACCAGCTTGAGGAACAGGCGGAGCTTGGCGATTTCAACAGCTTCGTTCATCAAATCAACGCCGTAAAGGTTGTGCAGAATAATATTCTTGTAAATGTAGTATTGCCGGTTAGGATGGGACGGGTTCTTTATGTCGTCAATCTCGTATAAAAAGTCTCTGTTTTTTACACCGTTCCGCAAAAAATCTTCCATGCGGGCGATGCACACATCGTAGAGCGGTTCAAGAATATTCATGGCGGCAAAAAGGAAGGCCCCCGATCCGCAGGTAGGATCCAAAATGGTGATCTGCTTTAATCCCTTGAAATAAAATTCGTAGACAAATTTGTAATACCCTGTCTGGGCCAGATAATCTCCAATCAATTCACGGATATTAAGATTATATGTTATAAGGTCATTGATTTCGTGGATTTCGCCCTTTTCGATTTTATGTTTAACTTCAAAATAACGCTCCCAGCGGGCTATGGTTTCGCGCCATATCTCCGTGGGAAGGGCAAATTCTATCGGCGTTGGCATATTCCAATCTTTACGGCGTTCAAGTAAATTCGCTTCTGCTTTGTTAAGTCCAATGCGGATATTATCAGGGATTTCAATATCCCCGATAGATCCGGTTCGAGATTTTGCTTTTTCAGGAATCCCCTGTTTAACCGCATCGTAAATATATTTATCGCCCGAATCCTGTAAATATTGCCAGAAGCCGCCGCCTTCGGAAAATACTTCGGGCAGAATAGATTTTACTTTTTCCAGCAGCCAGGGGATAATGGTATTGGCGCTGATATACTGGGTTATATCTTCTTTGGTGTAATAAGCGCCCATGGCAGCGCGGTCGTTGATATACTTTTCAAAAATATAGCCGATGACATCGGGATTGATATTTTCGCCGTCCGCTTCAATGCGCGTATCAAGGTGCCAGTGATATTTTTCAAAAAATTCAAAAATACGCTCAAAGGCTTCATCGGGAATGATGATTTTAGTATAGGTCTTTTCAATTTGATGCTCATCAAAAAGACCGCCGTTTAGATAAGGAATTTTACCGATTTCTTTTATAACTTCCACACTGTGATGCGGAGCCCCTAATCCCTGCTGAAATAAAACCAAGAGGAAATTACGGTAAAACGAGTAGAATTTATTTTTGCCCTTCTTTTCCTGACAGGCTTTTAACTTGTTTTTGAGATAATGCAGATCGCCGTTATCAAGAAAACCGCGCTTTTGAATAAAGTAGCAAAACATCAGACGGTTCAGCATAAGGCTGGCGTACCATTCGCGCTTGACCACATCGTCTATGCCGGTAATAAATTCCAGAAACGCCGTATGTTCCTGTTTGAAGCGCTCATAGAATTTTTTTGTTACCTTCTCGTTATTCTGGCTGAAATTGGCGGCCACCAGTTTTGTAACATCAACGATGGTGATGTTGCCTTCCTGGTCAAGCTCAAAGCCAAGGCCGGAAACCCGCTGGTAAAGCAGCTCAGGATTTTGATGACTGTACCAGGCTATTTCCATCGGTTTTTTATCGACCAGGCGAATGGTTGACATCCACCGCTGTTCTTCTTTTTTGTCATCCACAAAAATCAGGATATGTTCATGGAACAGTTTTGATACTTTTGTTTCTATCTGTTTACGGATATTAAGCGGGGGTATCACTTCTCCTGCGGGCGCAGTGCAGACCAGTATCCTGAATCCACTTTTTTCGGCCACGCTTTGTATGGCATAGGGTTTGTCATCAATAGCAACCGTTTGGCTGGATTTATCGTTGTCCCAGCCCAAGCCCTCAATAAAGAGAGAGCGGAAATTAAATGCTTTTATATAAACGGCAAATTCGGTTTTATCAATAGCCATTTTCAGCCCCTCTGTTTACAAGACCAAGGGAACAAATTATCTCCGGGCCGCGCCCGATCTGCCTGTCTTCGCCGGAAATAACCAGCTTGTTTTCGTCCCGGAAGGATACTGCCATTTCCGCAAGCTGCTCGTCGGTAACACCGGCTTTCATCTGGCGCCCAATAAGGTCTTTCGTGTTTTCGTTCAACGGGTATTTGAAAATATCGTCTATTGCTTTTTTCAGCTCCTCGGTAACAAAGAGGCTTTCCTCGTATTCCTTGCAAAAACGGTCAAGGCGCATATACAGGCGGTATTTTACGCCGCTTTTGCGGCCCAGGGAGCCGCCGGAAGCGGTCTCGTCCTGCCGGATATTTTCAAGAGCGGTTTTTACCAGTTCATGATGATTAGCGAGCCGATCTTCCGCTTTGGTTTTGTTTTCACAAGCGGCGGCGGTGAGTATTTTATATTGGGACTGGGTGATAATTTTTCCTTCCCGGTCAACCCAGGAAAGAACATCGTTGTCTTCGGCAGTACGGACATAAACAACCGCCCCTTCATGCGTCGGTTTCTCCGTGTTGGCTTTAGCGGAATAAACCACACCGGGCAGGTCAGGGATTATTTTTCCCAGGGAAGGCTCTTTATCAACGGCGTTTTTCCAGATTTGATATGCGTAGGAAGCAAGGTCTATTTCGCTGTCATCGTCATCGCCGTCCATGATTCCGGCTTTTTCCGTATAGATGTCCTCAAGATTGACCGGATCGCCGTCAAAGAAAGTTTCATCGCTGCCCACGACATCGGCGTTTTCCTTTATACGCCGGGCAAGGCGGCCGCGAAGATTGATGATTCTTTCAATACCGTCTTCCGGCAAAAACGAATAACAGAGAATCTGCGGCGCGGTCTGCCCGATACGGTCAACACGTCCGGCCCGCTGGATAAGGCGGATAATGGCCCAGGGCAGGTCAAAATTGACGATAATATGCGCGTCCTGCAAATTCTGCCCTTCGCTCAATACATCGGTGGCGATAAGAACGCGAATATCGTTATTGTTTTGAATGATTGCCGGTTTTTCGTTGCTTGCGGGACTGAAACGGTGCGCCTTCGCCGTGGGGTCTTCATCGCTTCCGGTAACCGCCTCTGTTTTGCCAATGCCACGTTCCAGTAGCTTTCCGGTTACATAATGGACGGTATCGGAAAATTGGGTAAAAACCAATACCTTGTCCTCTGGGTGAATTTTTGTTACAAGTTGTGCAAGAGCGGCAATTTTCCGGTCCTCATGTTTATTCCAGTCCTTGCCTTTCATTAAAATTTGCAGTATCGCCTTGCTGTCGGACAAAAGATTTTTTAGCAGTTCTTTATCGAAAAGCCCACAGCGTATCCAGTCAAAACGTTTTTTATAGCTGTCACCGTTCCAGAGGGTGTAAATATCTTTGGCTTTTTCCAGATACAAACTTTCGTCTAACGGAAGGCCGAGGCCGCTATCATCGGTATCATCGTCCACATCGCTGTCTTCAAGAAAGTCGTCAAGGTTATGCGCAATGTTCTTTCCGATGGGCAGGGGGAGTTCGTTTTGTATCGCATAGATAAAAATATAATTGCGTAAAATATGGCGGCTTAATGAAAGCAGAAACGAAAAACCCGAGCTTTCCAGCCGCTTAAAAAGATTGGTCCGGCAGAAGCCCATCAGCCTGCGCCCGGCACGGCTCAAGGTCGAGAGCAACGCTTCCTCCTCTTTTGACGGCTTAATTTTTGAATCATCGTCCAGGAAAAGCTGCAAGCCATAGCGGGGAAGTTCAAGGCGGTTGATAATGTCTACAACGGAATCAGAATATAACTGCGCGTAAATATCGTTTACGTCTTTATCATCAAAGGAAAATTCAAGCCGTTTGGGAAGACGATCGGGAAAATATGAACGCCTGCCGTCAGAAAAGGTGAGATACTTTTTTCCGGTTAATTTATCAGTCTCGGCGTAGTTGTTTTTGATAAAACTCCTGGTACGCCTGACCATGTACAGGCGCATAAGTTCCCGCCAGTCATCGGAAAAGCCGCTCTTTTCAAAGGCGCGGATACTGCGGAGCGCTGTTTCGGTATGTTTGGCGCTGAATTGAATCTCGCTCCCCAGGCTTTCAATGTACTGTTCCGGGCTTATGCCCAAATCCTTGTCATCGGGAAGAAAAAGACGAAGCTGGTTTGAGAGGTCGCGGTAGTCCTTGTTATAAGGCGTGGCAGTGAGGAGAATTACTTTGCTTTCGTTTTCTTCAAGATATGATTTTATCGCGCGGTAACGGCTGCCTTCGTCGTTTCGGAGGTTATGGCTTTCGTCAATGATAACGAGCCGGTAACGCCGCATTTCCGGCAAGTCACGCTGCACGGTACTTTGGGAAATCACTTTGCCGATGAGCCGGTATTTCTCTTTGTATTCCTCCCACATACCAACCAGATTTTTGGGACAGATGATCAAGGTTTCAAAGAAAAAATCCTCCTCAAACATTTTGGCGATTGCGGTGGCGGTGATCGTTTTGCCAAGACCTACCACATCGCCGATGACAACTCCCCCCCGCTTGTTAAGGTGGTGGGCGGCTATGAGGACGGCCTTTTGCTGGAAATCCCAGAGTTCTTTCTGAAACACCTTAGGCAATTTGAATTCACTGATGCCAGCCCGGGCTTCCCGTGAAAGGTGCCATGCCATTTTGAGGTAGATATGATAGGGCGGTATTTTTTCTTCCCGCGCCCAGGACGTGTCTATAATGTTGATGAGATCGCTTGTTATGTCAACGCAGAGCTTGTCGTTCCAGCGGTCGTCAAACCAGGCGGCCAGTTTGCGGGCGGCGTCTGTTTCCTGAACGTCAATGTTCAGTTCGCCCTGTTTCACGAGGCCCGCAAGAGTAAGGTTACTGCTGCCAAGAAACCCGAGCACCGGCACCCGTTTGTCGTCGCTGTAGGCTATGTATAATTTTGCGTGAAGCAGATACCGCAAATGCAGTTTTACGGCAACTTTGCCGTCCTTCATCTGGGCGCTTAATTTTTGCAAATATTTTTCATCTTCGTTTGTCGGTGTTCCGATGGTAAGCTGTTCCCGAAATTCTAAAGCAATCTGTTTTTTCAGCTTCGCGGCTTCCGCATGATCGAGCAGATGATCTTTGTCCTGAAAAAAATAATCTTTGATGATGTCCACCGGCAGCTTTTGCATACCCACCAGCAGGCGGCAGAAACGGTTATAATCGTTTGCGCCTTCGGTTATGACCGCGCCGGAGAGGGCGTCTATTTTGTCCGCGAGTGTTTTCCAGCCCCGAAGATTGAAGTATCCAACGCAAAAATCGGCGCGGGTGGACACTTCCAGGGTGTCGTTAAGGGCGGAGGAAAAGTTTTTTTCAATATTATCATAGATATTTGGCAAAAATCACCCCTTCTCACGAGTGTAACCAGCCTTGGGGGCATTGGACAAGAGCGCAGGGCACCCGCCGCTTGTCATCTTGACTATCAATAGATATAATACTAGACTAAAATAGTAAGGCTTTTTGTCCTACAAACCTGGAGGTTAGAGGCTTATTTTGCTGCATTTAGGTATAGATGTGGGGTCCACCACGGTAAAGGCCGTGGTTTTGAGGCCCGGTAACGGAGGACCGAAAGGGGCCGGGGAAGTGCTTTTTTCCCGGTACGAACGGCATAATGCGGCCCAGGCCGAGAAGGTCTGTGCCTTTTTGAAGGAAATTTTCTATTTATTCCCCAAAGATACCTTCCGGGTGGTCTTTTGCGGCTCCGGGGGGCGGTCTCTGGCGGACATGATCCACGTACCCTACATTCAGGAAGTAGTGGCCAATTCCATCGCCGTCCGGGCTTTTTACCCTCAAACCAGGGTAGCCATCGAACTGGGGGGGCAGGACGCCAAAATTGTCTTTTTTTACCATGACAAGGCCTCCAACCGGCTGATGGCGGGGGATATGCGGATGAACGGGAGCTGCGCCGGGGGCACCGGGGCCTTTATCGACGAGGTGGCCTCCCTCTTGCGGATCCCCGTGGAGGAATTCGAGTCTTTTGCCGCCCGGGGCACCCAGGTCTACGACATTTCCGGGCGCTGCGGGGTTTTTGCCAAGACCGATATTCAGCCGCTTTTGAATCAGGGCGGCCTGCGGGAAGATATTGCCCTTTCCACTTTTCACGCCATCGCCAAACAGACCATAGGCGGCCTGGCCCAGGGCCTGGAGATAAAACCGCCGGTGATTTTTGAAGGCGGGCCGCTGACCTTTAACCCCACTTTGATCCGGGTTTTTGCCGAGCGGCTGGGGCTTTCCGAGGCGGATATAATCGTCCCCAAAAACAGCGAGACCATCATCGCCTATGGGGCGGCCCTTTCCATTGAAGAAATGTTTCTGGATTTTGATTATAACTTCAGCCCCGAGGCGGCGTTGACGTCCCTTTCCATGTTCCGGGAGATTATCACCAGCAATACCGAAACAATCAACCAGGGGTACTTTGCCACCAAAGCCGAACAGACTGAATTTGAACTGCGCCACAAGATGCAGACTATCAACCACGACATTGCCGTAACGAATCTCAAAAAAGGTGACAGGCTGCCGGTTTATCTGGGCATTGATGCGGGTTCCACCACCAGCAAATTTGTGTTGATAGACGAAAACGAAAATGTGGTGGACAGTTTTTACGGTCCCAACCGGGGCGAGCCGCTGAAGGTGGTCAAACAGGCCCTGCTGGACATTCACAAAAAATACGAAGATGCGGGGATAAATCTTGAAGTGATAGCCCTGGGAACCACCGGTTACGGGGAACTTCTTTTTGATAAAGCCCTGGGCGCGGATTTTCACACAGTGGAAACGGTGGCCCATGCGGCGGCGGCGCAAAAATATGTGCCGGGGGTAAGTTTTATCCTGGACATAGGCGGCCAGGACATGAAGGCCATCAGCATAAGTAATGATATCGTTACCAACATCACGGTGAACGAGGCCTGTTCCTCCGGCTGCGGATCTTTTCTGGAAAATTTTGCCTCCACGCTGAATATTCCCGTGGAAAAAATTTCCGAGACGGCGTTTAACGCGCAGAATCCGGCGAAGCTGGGCAGCCGCTGCACGGTGTTTATGAACAGTACGATTATCACCGAACAGAAAAACGGCAAACAGGCGGATGATATTATGGCGGGCCTCTGCCGCTCTATCATCGAAAATGTTTTCACCAAAGTTGTACGAATTTCCAATATGGATCAGCTCGGGAAAAAAATTGTGGTCCAGGGGGGCACTTTCAAAAACGACGCAGTACTCCGGGCGCTGGAACAGTATCTGGGCAAATGGGTGGTACGCGCGCCTTTCCCCGGCGAGATGGGGGCCATAGGCATCGCCATTCTTACCAAACGGGAAATCGCCGCCCACGGTTACACATCACCCCACACCATAAGTTTTAACGGCACAAGAAAATCCCGTTTTATCGGTTTTGAAAAACTTAAGTGTTTTGATTATACCCAGGAGGCAAATTTAGTCTGCCCCTTCTGCGGCAATAACTGTAACCGGACTTTGGTGCGTTTTTCCAACGGTCAAATTTGGATCACGGGGAACCGCTGCGAGCGGGGGGAACTGTTGGGCGATCCGAAAGATCCGGCGGTAAAAGAGGAAGTGCAAAAAGTTACTCGCCTGATGAATTCGGTCCCCGACATGGTAAAGATCCGGGAGGAGCTGCTTTTTAAAGATTATCCCTTCACGGAAATGCTGCCCGCAAAAAATATCACCATAGGCCTGCCGCGGGTGCTGGACTTCTGGCGCACCATGCCTTTCTGGAAAGTGTTTTGGGGGGCGCTGGGTTTCCGGACAAAAGTTTCCCGGAAAAGCTCCCGGAAGTTATACGAAAAGGGCCTCCAGTATGTGGCCTCCGACACGGTCTGTTTTCCGGCAAAACTGGTCCATGGCCATGTGCAGGACCTGATAGAAAGCGGCGTAGATAGAATTTTTATTCCGCAGTTGAACCGGCTGCCCTCGGATAATACCGAAGAATTCAGCACCTTTACCTGCCCTGTTTTGAAGAGCTATCCCCTGGTGATAAAATATTCCGATGATCCCGAGCGCCGGAACAACATACCTTTTGATGCGCCCCTGTTTCACTGGTTTGCCGAACGGGACCGGGACTACCAGCTCTGCCGTTATATGCGTGACACCTTTAACATTCCCGAGTCCATTTCACTTTCCGCCATTTATCAGGGTGATAAGGCTTTGATGGATTTTAACCGGGAACTGACGGCGCAGGGTAAACAAATTATTGACGAAACCGTAAAGAAAGGAAAATTCGCCGTGGTCATTTCGGGGCGGCATTATCAATATGATGAACTTGTCAATCACAACTTGTCCCGTTATTTTACCAGCATAGGCATACCGGTGTTGACGATAGACTCCCTCCCCGATCTGGGCAAAGTTTCGCTGCGAAAAACCCGGCTTGATATCAATAACAACAACCATGCGCGGCTTCTTTCGGGGGCCATTGCGGCGGCGGAAAACCCCAATCTTGAATATGTGGATATTTACAGTTTCGGCTGCGGCCACGACGCGTTGTACACCGATGAAATTATCCGCATTATGGACGAAATTTCCGGGAAATCGCCGCTTATTTTAAAGCTTGACGAAAGCGACATCGCCGGGCCTTTAAGAATTCGTGTCCGTTCATTCATCGAAACAGTGACGATACGCCGGAAAAAAGATGCTTTGAAGGTAAGACCCTTAAACGATCCGTATCCGGTAAAATTTAACCTTGCGGATCGTAAAAAGGTGGTCCTTATTCCCAATGTAAGCCGGGCCTTCTGTCTGATTCTCAGCGCATGCCTGCGCAAACAGGGCCTGCGGACGGAACCGGTGGCCATGGGCGGCCACGAAGCTATCCTTTTGGGGAAAAAATATGTGCATAACGATATTTGCTTCCCCGCGCAAATGATAATCGGAGAGCTTTTGGCTGCCCTTAACTCGGGCAAATACGATCTGAACCGTACAGCGGTGGGCATGGGAAAAATAATGTGCGACTGCCGTTTAACAAACTACATGGCCCTGACACGGCAGGCCCTGGACGAAGCGGGTTATCCCCAGGTGCCGATTATGTCCACCGACCGTTACGATATTAAAAATATTCATCCCGGTTTTAAATTCAGCCTTTTAACCTATGCCAATATCATGTGGGGGCTGATCGAAACCGATGCACTGGAGTTTTTGCAGCGAAAAATCCGGCCCTACGAAATTGAAAAAGGCGAAACCGACCGGGTGATGGAAAACGCCGTGGCGGAAGTCTCCAATGCTTTTGCCAGGGGCGGCATTCCCGCATCGTTTAAGGCCTATAAAAAGGCGGTCGACGCTTTATGTAACATTGCCTACGATCGTTCAAATCCGCGGGACGTAGTTTTCCTTCAGGGTGAATATCTTTTGACATTCCACCCCGGCTCCAACATGGAAATTGAAAAGTATCTGGAAAAAAACGGCATGGAAGTGGCCATGCCCCGGATGCACGATATTTACCGGCAGCTCTTTGTCATGCACACCGTTTCAGAAATGGACAATTTCCATGTATGGCATTCCCTTTACGATACGCTCTACGCCAGAATCGGCGATACCTATATTGATGCCGCCGTTAATGTAATCGACCTCGTGGCAAGGAAGCATCCCCTCTTTGAACCCGCGGTGCATCTCCCCGATGCGGCAAAACGGAGCGATCCGATTATCCACCGTTCGATCATGTCCGGTGAATCGTTTATGATCACGGCGGATATCCTCCACTATGCTGCCAAGGGTGTCCGCTCTTTTGTGATTCTCCAGCCCTTCGGCTGTCTGCCCAATCATATCTGCGGCCGCGGTGTGGTGAAAAAAATCAAAGAGCTCTACCCCGATGTGCAGATACTGCCCCTGGATTACGATCCCGATGTCAGTTTTGCCAACATCGAAAACCGGCTGCAGATGCTCATCATCAACGCAAAAATGCTGCGGAATGAATCACAGAAGGCTGCCGCAGAACAGGAAGAGGCCGGGGCTTTGAAGGCATCGTAATATGGACATACCCGGCATAAATATCGCAGAAATTATTTTCATGTTTTTCTTTTTTTCAATTTCCGGCTGGGCCGGGGAGACGATCATGGAATCGATTGTCCGCCGCCGTTTTGTCAGCAAAGGTTTTTTTAAGGGGCCCTACGTTCCGGTCCACGGCGTCGGAGCTTTTGCGGTGTATCTGGCCTGTGTTCCGCTCAAATCCTGGCCGCCCCTGGTTTTTCTTGCGGGCACCATCCTCTGCACCATCGTGGAATACCTGGCGGCCCTGCTTCTGGAAAATGTTTTCAGCATCCGGGGCTGGGATTATGAAACCTACCCCTTTACCAAATGGTGCCACTACAAAAGGCGCATCGCCCTGACTACCTCACTTTTTTTCGGCATCGTAGCTTTTTGCGTGGTTTATTTTTATTGGGACTGGGGCCTCGCCCTGGTGAACGCTATCCCTGCAAAGGCCTTGTTCATCATCGATGTAATAATGATCTCCGGTTTTTTGACCGACGCTGTCTTCACCGGAAAAAAATGTATTAAAAACAAAATGATGGGCATTCCAAATAAAACAATCGGGCTCACATGAAAGACGCAAAACTTTTTGACGAATTATCAAAAGAAATTTTGGAGAGCGGGATTTTTTCCCAAAGCAGGGAATTTATCCAGCATGGCCGCATCAGCGTTTACACCCACAGTCTGGAGGTGGCCCGGATGAGTTTCAGCCTCGCCGAATTTTTCGGAATTCCCGACAAAAGAAGCGTCGTCCGCTCGGCGCTGCTGCACGACTTTTTTTTATACGACTGGCACGTTCCCGAAAAGATGTGGTCCCTCCACGGCTGGACCCACCCCGTCACCGCGGCGGAAAACGCCAAGAAATATTTTAACGCCAGCGAAAAAGAATGGTCCCTGATCCGCACCCACATGTGGCCCTACACCCTGCTCCATCCGCCCTGCTTCAAAGAAGGCTGGATCATCTGCCTTTCCGACAAAATCGTTTCGCTTCTGGAAACGATTTTTAAGCGGTAAAAACCGCCGCACCCCTACTGCTATTACTGCAAAATATTTGATAACATATCCCCATGATTGGCCTTAACAGCGTAGCACTATATAAAAACCGGCCCGCCCTGGTGACGGGGGTGGGGGAAAAAATAGAGATTTCGGTCTTGGGCGGCGAGAAGCTGCGGGTCCGGGAAAAAGATCTGGAGCCCCTCCACCCGGGGCCCGTGACGGATCTGCGGATTCTGGAAAAAGAGGCCCCCTCCGTGGCAGTGGAGCAGATACTGTCCGCCCGGGAGCTTCTGGAAGGCAACAATATATCGTTAAAAGAACTGGCGGAACTGGTCTACGGCTCTTTTAGCCCTGCCAATGCCTGGGCGGCCTGGAACCTCGTGCAGGACGGCCTCTATTTCACGGGGAGCCTCACCAATGTGCGGGCCCGGAGCGCGGCGGAAGTGGAGGCGGAGGAACAGAAACGCGGTGAAAAGGAGCGGGGCCAGGCTGAACGGGACGCCTTTCTGGAGCGGATACGGCAGGGGCGGCTGGAACTTCCCGAAGACGGCCGTTTTTTACAGGATGTGGAGGCCCTGGCCCGGGGCAAAACGGACAAAAGCCGTACATTGAAGGACCTTGGCAAGCCGGAGACCCCCTTGGAGGCCCACCGGCTTTTACTTTCCACCGGTGTTTGGACCGGTTTCATCAATCCGCACCCCGACCGCTTCGGCCTTTCCCTGGCTTCCGCCACTATCGTACCGCCGCCGCCCCCGGAGGAAGAACGGCTGGACCTGACCCACCTGCGGTCTTTTGCGGTGGATAATGCCTGGAGCGGCGACCCCGATGACGCGGTTTCCCTCGAAGGGAACTGCCTCTATGTTCATGTGGCGGATGTGGCGGCCTCAATTCCGCCCGGCAGTGCGGCGGACCGGGAAGCCCGGGGCCGGGGCTCCACCCTTTACCTCCCCGAAGGAGCGTCCCGGATGCTTGCCGAAGACTGTCTGCCCCTTTTTGCTCTGGGATTGAGTGAAATTTCCCCGGCACTGTCCTTCAAAATGACTCTGAACAAAGATTTTTCCCTTTTGGATACGGAAATTGTCCCCTCCTGGGTGAAAGTTACCCGGCTGACCTACGAGGAGGCTGACGCCATAGCCGCCGGGGAGTTGGCGGGGCTTTTTGCCCTGGCGGAGGCCAATCTGGAGCGGCGGCTCAACACCGGGGCGGTCGATCTCGAATTTCCCGAGGTTCACATCAGTATAAAAGCCGGGACAGAGGGAAAAACGCCGGAAATCGAGATTACTCCGGTTCAAAATTACAAATCCGCCGCCATGGTCCGGGAATGTATGCTTTTGGCCGGGGAAGGGGCGGCAAAATGGGCCCTTCAGCGGAAGCTGCCCTTTACTTTTATCAGCCAGGAAGCGGGGGATCTGCCGGCCCGGGAGGATATTTTGCCCGGTTTGGCCGGATCATACCAGATCCGCCGTTGTATGCGGCCCCGGCAGCTCTCCATAAAGCCGGGAATTCACTGGGGGCTGGGCCTCGACGAATATTCCCAGGTAACAAGTCCCCTCAGGCGTTACACGGACCTTTTGGCCCATCAGCAGATCCGGGCTTTTCTGAAGGGCGAGGCTCCCCTGGGCCCCGACGAGGTGCTGGCGGCCATGGCGGCCTCCGAAGCGGCTGCTTCCGCCACGGTCCACGCGGAACGGGCCTCCCGGGCCCACTGGACGGCGGTGTATCTTTCGGACAAAAAAGACCGTGTCTTTGACGGGGTGATGGTTGACAAAAAAGGAAGCCGGGCCGTGCTGATGATCCCCGCCCTGGGGCTGGAAACCCAGGTTCCCCTCCGGGGAAAAGCCGACTTCAACGACACTGTACGGGCAGCTCTTTCGTCAGTACGAATTCCCGAAGCCGAGGCCCTCTTTACCCTGGCGTAATGCCCGTGGCCGCAATACGGCCCTTGACTTAATATAAATTATGTAAGATCATTATATTCATATGAGTGATTATCTGGATCCCAATAACGAGGAACTTCTCAAGGACTTTTTCAGTGAAGCCCAGATGCAGGTGGACACGCTGGAACAGAACATTCTGGTTTTGGAAAACGAAGGCGGAAACCGGGATGCAGTAGACGAGATTTTCCGGGCAGCCCATACCCTGAAGGGGGGCTCGGCCACGGTGGAAATGATGGAACTTTCCCATTTTACCCACCTGGTGGAAGACGTGCTGGATGCCATCCGATCAGATCAATTGGCGATCAACGAAGATGTGGTGGATACCCTTCTTTCGGCTATCGACGTGATCAAGGCCATGCTGACGGCCCGTATGGATGGGGCGGTTTACCAGGAAAATACCACGGCGATTGAGGGCCGCCTTTCCGCCCTGTTGCCCGAAGGGTCCAGCCGGAAAAAGGGCTCTGCCAAGGCGGCGGCTCCAAAACCCGTCCCCGTGGCTCCCGCACCGGCCCCGGCAGCAGCCCCTGCGGCGGCGGCTAAAACCGGTGGGTTATCCGAATATGACATTCTGGAACTAAAGCAGGCCGTGGACGGCGCTATACCGATCTACCAGGTTGTGGTAACTTTTGACGAAAATAGCCTCATGAACACCGTGGGCGGCATTCAGGTTTATGCGGCCCTCAAGGGATCCGGAACGGTGCTGAAAACAGCGCCGGAATTTGAAAAACTCTACGAAGATAATTTCTACTCCTCGGTAACTTACTTCTTTGCCACGAACATCGGCGTGGAAGATATTAAACGAAAGGTGCTGATCCCCGATGTATCCCTGGGGGCGGATATTATCAATATTGATGCCGCCGTCGCGCCTCCCGCACATAAGGTTATTGCCCCCGCTGCTGCGGCTCCTGCGCCGGCCCCTGTGGCAGCGCCAACCCCTGCAGCCCCAGCACCTGCTGCCGCGGCTCCAGCCCCCGGTGGAGAGGCCGAAGGCGACCCTGCGGTGAAAGCCGCCGCTTCTGCCGCAGCCGGTGCCGATGCCAAAAAGGCCGGAAAAGAGGCCGGTTCCATCCTCCGGGTGGATTCCAAACGCATCGACGACCTTCTTAACCTGGTGTCCGAAACAGTTATCACTAAAGCTACCTTCAACCAGATCAGCAACCAGTTCGGCGACATGGTGGCCGACCTGCATAATCTGGAAAGTTCCTTCAGGGAAAAAATCAAATCCCTCTTCGACGCTCTGCCGACTTATCTGGAAAATATCCAGGACGGAAAATCCATCAAGGAGATCCGCAAGCAGATAGGCGAAGAATACGGGGATATGTTCTCCATTTTCGACGGTTTCGACGCATCCTTCAAAAATAACATGGGGAAATTCCGGTCTACTGCCCAGAATCTGGGGCGTATCACCGGGGAACTGCAGGAAGGGGTTATGCGGATCCGCATGGTGCCCATCAGCCAGATCTTCAGCCGTTTCCCCCGGCTGGTCCGGGACCTTTCCAAGAGCCTGAACAAAAAAATCAACCTGGTCATCGAAGGTGAAGATACGGAGCTGGACAAGTCGGTCATTGAAGACCTGCTGGACCCGATTATGCACTCGGTGCGGAACTCGGTGGACCACGGTATTGAGTCGCTGGAAGAGCGGAAAGCCGCGGGCAAACCCGAGGAAGGCAGGGTCCTCCTCAAGGCCGCCAACGAAGGCAACATGATTGTCATCGAGATTGGCGACGACGGCAAGGGCATCGATGTGGATGCGGTAAAGGCCAAAGCCGCCGAACGGGGCCTTATCAGCCCGAACAAGATCCTCACCGATGTGGAGGCTTTCAACCTTATTTTTGAACCGGGTTTCTCCACCGCCAAGACTATCACCAGTATTTCCGGCCGGGGCGTGGGCCTTGATGTGGTCCGCCGGGCCATCGAAAAACTCAACGGTACGGTGAACGTTACCTCCGAAAAGGGCAAAGGTACCACATTTATCATCAAACTGCCCCTTACCCTGGCGATTATCCAGGGGCTGCTGGTCCGGGTGGGGCCGGAGATTTACTCCATCCCCATCACGTCGGTTATCGAAAGCCTCCGGATCAAACCGGCAGATATTCAGATGATCGACAACTACGAAGTCTTCAACATCCGTAACGATGTTATTTCCCTGCTCAGGCTTAACCGCCTCTTCGGCATACGCACCGAGGAACGGCAGGATTACAACTTCATCGTTATTGTGGGAACCGCCGAAAAGAAAATGGGCTTCATGGTGGACAGTCTTATCGGCGAGGAAGATGTGGTGATCAAGCCCCTGCGGGATCAATTTACCAATTCGCCGGGCATTGCCGGTGCGTCCATATTGGGGGACGGTTCTGTTTCCCTGATCATCGATGTAAGCCAGCTTTTGGAGCTTGGACTTAAAAAAGAAATGGAAACGCGTCGGATCCGCGAAGCGTCAATACGGTAGGTAAACAATGGCGATGATAAAAGATTTGGCTCAGGTTAACGCCGAGCTTCAGGAACAGAAAGAACGGGTCGACAATGTGGACTTCAAAATGGTTACCTTTTCGCTGGCGGGCAAGGACTATGGCGTGGATATTATGAACGTCAAGGAAATTGCCAAGGCGGATAAGTTTACCTTTGTGCCCAATGCGGCTTCCTTTGTCCGGGGCGTCTACAACCTTCGGGGGGATATTATCCCCATCATTGACCTCCGGGCCTTCTTCCATCTGCCGGTGGAAAAAAAGCTGGACGGCATGGAGAATATGCTAATCCTCCGCATTCAAGACCAGGTCTACGGCACCATCGTGGACAAGATCGACAAGGTGGTGGGTATTGCCTCCGATTCGATCCAGCCGCCCCACCCCATTTTTGGTGATATCAACATAAAATTCATCTCAGGGGTGGTGGAAAAACAGGGCGATCTTTACATCATCCTGGACGTGCTGCGGATCTTCTCCCAAAGCGAGGAAGATGACAAACAAAAACCCCGGGGCGCAATTGTGGGCGGGGGGGACGCCTTTTACGCGGCTTCGGCGGAGGCGGTTCCCGCTCAACCTATCGGGCAAACGGCCCGGGAGGTCGATAACTCCCTGGGCTTTATCAAGGAAAGCCTCGCGGCCCTTACGGGCTTTTACGCCAGTTCCGTCAATGAGAGCTGGCTCCGGTCCCGCTTTACCCAGTGGAGTACGACCCGCAGCGGGGACGATCTTCAGCTCAAAAATGCCTCCGAGGCCGATGAATTCCTCCAGGGCTTTTACTCCCCCTGCACCGCATCTTTCTGGGACGAGGAATACGCCAGTCTTGTACGAAACACCCTGCCGGATATTTCTTCCGGCTCTATACAGGTCTGGAACCTGGGCTGCGGCAAGGGCTATGAAACTTTTTCGTTTGCCTGTATACTCAGACAAAGGTACCCCGGCTTGCAGGTCAAGATCTGGGCCAACGACAGCGATATTATGGCTATTTCGCAGGCGCCCAACATGACCTTTGCTGCGGAAGAAGTGCCGCAGTATTGCAAGGCGTTTATGACCCAGGGCCCGAACGGGTTTTCGTTCAATCAGGTTATCAAGGATTCCATTGTCTTTGAATATCATGATATACTGAACGACAACCCCCTGCCGAGTCTTGACATAATTCTGGCCCGTGATATGCTGTCTTATCTGGCTATTCCGAACCAGGACAGGATAATCGCCAGTTTCCAGGAAAAGCTGAAAAGCCGGGGCTTGGTTATTTTGGGCAGAAACGAGACGATTACCAATGACGGGTGGCAGCCTATCGGCAGGGATCCGGTTTCTATTTTTGCTTATTCGTAGAAAATTGTTTATTATTTGGAGGAGCGTTTATGAGAGTTGAATACATTAACCCTTTTGTGGAAGCGGCGTTTAACGTACTTAAAGAAGTGCTGAACAATGCCGAGGTAAAACGGGGCGACCTTTACCTTAAATCCGCATCCATGAAGATTATGGGTGTTGCGGCTCTGGTGGGTTTGGCCGGCGATGTGGAAGGGCGCGTCCTTTTTGACATGACCAAGGATACGGCCCTGTTTGTTGCCGGCGCCATGAACGGCGGCGAGGAGTTTAAGGTCTTCGATGATATGGCCAAAGCCACCATCACCGAGCTGGCCAACATGATCACCGCCCAGGCGGTTACCAAGCTCCACGCATTGGGCTTCAAGTTTGACCTGACCCCCCCGGCGCTTTTTTCGGGCGAGAACATGGAAATTTCCAACAACCTCGAAGTCGAAGCCCTTATCGTTCCCATGGAGCTGGGCCCCGGCGGGCAAAGCGGCAAAATCGAGATCAATGTAGTAATCCGCGAGAGAATGTAGCTGAAAACTTGGGCCTTTTTCGGGATGCGGTCCCGAAAAGGCTCAAGCGGTTTTACCATCATAAAAAAAGATTTGAGGGCGGTTAGCTCAGTTGGTTAGAGCACCAGTATGACACGCTGGGGGTCACAAGTTCGATTCTTGTATCGCCCATTACCCTCTTTTTGATCTTACCCCGGCCGCTTGGGCCTGGGCTTTTGAATCCACCGAGTTGAGCAGCGCGGAGAGCTTGTCTTTTTCAATCAGATCGATCAGGCGAGCCTCAGTATAGCGTTTTGCCTCATCGGAGAAGCTCCCCACGGAAAGGCATATCCCCTTGCCGGCCTTGACTTCCTTGAGGTGGGAATGGAAATCGCGGACGATAAGTTCCCCCACGGAACCCTGGCTGCGGATAAACCGGAACATCACCAGATCCGACCATTTTGCCGTATCGACCTCCGCCAGAATATCAGCCCATTCATTTTTATTTACCGCTATACTGGTGATTTTAACCTTGGCCCGGGGATAATAGGTCATGACGATCTTCCGGCAAAGGGCCACAAAATCCGCCGAGGGGGCCATGGTGAAAATCTGGAGATTCTTGTTGGCGTTAAGTTCCTGATACTTGCTCAGCAAAATGGGCACGTCTTTGTACGACGGGTTAAAAGCCTGAATTTCCTTGAGCAGAGGCATGGCCTTGCCGATTTCGTTCTGCCGTAAATAGGTAGTGGCAAGGCGGTAACGAAGATCGATCAACACCTCCGGTTTTATATTCTGATGCTTAAGACCTATCTCGAAATCTTCAATGGCTTTGATATAATTCCGCTGCTCAGTATTGATGATTCCGGAGGTAAGGCAGGCGCCGGCCCCCAGCACCGGATCGGGCCGCAGATGCCCGAAGATCTTCAGGGCCTGATCGGTCTGATTGGCCTCGTAATAACACTCCGCCAGGGTATAGAGGGATTCCTTATCCTCCGGGGCCAGCTCAATGGCCTTACGGATAAAAGTCATGGCCTCCTTGGGTTTCTTCATCCTGAAAAATGAATGACCCAAAAAGCGTAAGGTGGGTGGGTGTTCCGGGTTCTGGGCCCGGGCGCTCTGTAAAAGCTGAATGGCCTTCTCGTAATTTTTCTTCTGGAATTCCAGGGACCCCAGATTGAAGTTCACCTCGAAATTATCCTGCCGCATAGTCCGGGCGGTGGAAAGCCCCTTGTAGGCTTCGTTGGACATCCCCAGTTTCAGAGCAGCCTGGGCATAACGCAAATTGGCCTCGAATTCGTTGACCCCCTGGGCCGTGCCGCCTATTTCAAGAAGGGTCTCATAAGTTTTATAGGCGTTTTCCCAATCTCCTTCCTCGTAATAAACATCTCCCAGAGCAGAGAGGGCATCCACATCCCGCGGATTTGCCGTCAGTCGTTTGGTAGCGTTTTTAATTGCCGAGTCCCGGTTTTTTGCCTTTTTCCTTTTATCCGGTTCCCCCCCATCCGCCGCCGAGGGGTCGCTTCCCTTTTTTCGGCCGGTCATAACAATAAACATGAGACCGCCGACGGCAAGAACCCCCGCCACCGCAAGAATGGTGAACATATTAGCCATACCTCATTATCGGGAAAAATCCGGTGATGCACAAGGGCTTAGATTCCGGGGACTGAAGTCCCTGGGGCTAAAGCCCCTAAGACTGAAGTCCCCTGAGACTAAAGTCTCTCGTCTTTCTTGCGGATCAGGTTGCGCTGAATCTTGCCGCTGACGGTTTTGGGAAGTTCCGGGGTAAATTCCACGATCCGGGGGTATTTGTAGGGGGCCGTTACCCGTTTGACGTGGTTTTGCAGCTCCCGGACCAGCTCCTCCGAGGGGCTGAAGCCCCGGGCCAGCACTACCGTGGCTTTTACCACCTGCCCCCGGGTGATATCCGGCGCGGCGGTAACGGCACATTCCAGCACCGAGGGATGTTCCATCAGGGCACTTTCCACCTCGAAGGGGCCGATACGGTAACCGGAACATTTGATCACATCGTCGTTGCGGCCCACAAACCAGTAGTACCCGTCCCCATCGTGCCAAGCCATGTCGCCGGTGTGGTAAACCCCGTCGTACCAGGCCGCCGCATTCGCCGCCTCGTCCTGCCAATAACAGCGGAAAAGTCCCGGCGGATGATCATCCGCATGGGTAACGCTGATGGTACCTACTATACCGTCGTCGCAGGGTTTCCCCTCGTCGTCCAGAAGATTAAGGCCGTAGAGCGGGGCCGGTTTGCCCATGGAGCCGGGTTTTACCGGAAGCCACTTGAAACAAGCCGCCAGCACCGACGATTCGGACTGGCCAAAACCTTCCCGAATCTCCAGGCCGGTCATTTCCTTGATCCGGTGATACACCTCGGGGCTCAAAGGCTCCCCCGCCACCGAAGTATGTTTGATGTAACTGAAATCATAACCGGAAAGATCCTCCTTGATGAGGAACCGGAAGATCGTCGCCGGGGCGCAGAAGGTCGCGGGCCGCAGCCGGTCCAGGGCGGCTAACATTCCCTGGGGGGCAAATTTTTCCGTGTCGTAAACGCCGATGGCGGCCCCGCAGATCCACTGGCCGTAAATTTTTCCCCAGGCAAATTTTGCCCAGCCTGAATCGGTTTGGGTCAAATGTACCCTGTCGTCTTCCACACACTGCCAATATTTTGCGGTAACGATGTGCCCCAGGGGCAGCGTGTAATCGTGAAGCACCATTTTGGGCATCCCCGTGGTTCCCGATGAAAAATAGATCAGCATGGGATCCCGCAGAGCCGGAGCTTTTTCACCGGCCGGGCGGACAAAATTTTCCGGGGCCTTTTCCAGAAGAGGCCGGATATCAATAAACTGATCGCCCAATTTTTCAGACGGATGGGTCCCCGGCCTTGTTAAGATCGCCGCATGGCGGAGGCTCTTACATTCGCTTAAAGCGGAGCTGATATTTTCCATCAGTTCCGCATCATCCACGGCGATGAGCAATTTTACCTTTGCAATGTTACAGCGGTATACGATATCCTTCCGCGTAAGCTGATAGGTGCCGGGGATGCAGACCGCCCCAATCTTCATCAGGGCCAGCATAAGGACCCAGACCTCGGGCCGCTGTTTTAACACCAGCATCACCACATCGCCTTTTTGAATACCTAAATCCAAAAGCGCATTGGCGGCTTTGTCGCTCAGGCGTTTCATATCGGCAAAACTAAAACGTTCGATACTGCCACTGTCGTCGGTCCAGAGCAGGGCAAGCTTCTCCGGTTTAATGCGGGCCCATTCATCGGCCACATCGTAGGCGAAGTTAAATTTTTCCGGCGTTATGCAGCGGTAATTCTCGTAAAAATCTTCGTAACTGTCAAAATCTATCCGGGGGCAAAACCGGGAAAGTATTTCGTTCATGACTTCATTCCTGAATAATGGTGATAAACCGCGAGGGCTTTCCGGCGGCGGCCTGTCCGTGGGGCAGCCGGGCATCAAAATAAATTGAGTCGCCGGCTTCCAGCGTATATTCCCGGGGCCCCACCTTCACCTTCACCGTGCCTTCGATGACATAGTTAAACTCCTGCCCGGAATGGCTCACCGCCGCCGCAGGTTCCTTCGCCGGATCAAGATACACCAGAAGGGGCTCCATGGTTCTGTTCTTGAAGTTGGAGGCCAGGCTGGAAAATTCATAACCGGGAAAACGCTCCACCTGCACGCCCTTTCCATTACGGCACACACTGGCGGTTTCCATCTTTGCCTCTTCGCCAGTCAGAAGTACCGTTAAATCCACCCCCAGCCGGTTGGCGATTTTGTAAAGGGCGCTGATGGGAATATCCAGAGCCCCCGATTCATACGCATCGTAAGTCTCCCGGGGAATGCCGATGTCGGCGGCCATATCAATCCCGCTGATTTCCAGAATTTCCCGCAGCTCTTTTATCCGCCCGGGTATCTGGCTCAAAGTATCATCCATGGGGGAATGGTACACCGGAAATGTTTTTATGGCAATGGACGGCGCGCAGGGCTGCCGGAATCTCGTGGGGAACTTCAAATATATCTATGAGAATAAATATTCCAGTTTAATTTCCGGAAATATTGTGTGAATTTTGTTGATTATTGACAATGACGGGTTTGATTTCTTTTCCAGCCGTTGATAGCTGTAGATATTTTTCATACCCAGCATTTCCGAAACCTGTTTTTGCGTCATGTGGGCGTTTAAGCGGTAATTCCGTAATAGTATCGCAAAGGCCCTTTGGGGATCCGCCGCAATTTTTATGATATCCTTTTTGCCGTCCAAGGTTTCATCGGGTAAAGAAATATTCCTTTCCGAATTATCCGGCTCATAAAGATAAACATCCAGAGCTTCTTCGCAGGCTTTTTGCACATCTTCCAGTGAATCCCCCTCGGTATTACAGCCCTCCAATTCGCAACATTCCGCCCAATAACCAGTGGTTTCTTTATGCAGCTTAAAATGATAGTTCAATCTTTACCTCCTGAGTCCTTTAGTCTTTTTAGCAAATGCTGTTCCATGCCCTTTTTTAATTCTTTGTGCATGGGGATAGTTTCATGCAAATTTTCCTTTGCCAGTTGAACAGGGGAACCCTTTTGATGAATAATTCTCCATCCGGCTTTTGTATAAAGCCGAAGCATATCTTTCCCACTCAAAGGCATATATAATTATGCCAAATAAATTTGGTAATGTCAAGGGCCCACAGCTAAGTTTATTGTTATAAAAAACAGTGCCAGGCACGAATTTTTGTATACAAATTCATACACTAGGGTGCACCCTAGGTACGAATTTTCCGGATTTTGAACGAATTCGAGTGCACCCTAGGTTACGAATGGCCATCCCTGCAATATAGTTTCAGGTGAAAAAACGGCTAATGCTCATAATGGAGGAATTTTGCTTGATATGAAGACGCTGATTACTCATACCCCCCCCCCCATCCGCCGCCGAGGGGTCGCTTCCCTTTTTTCGGCCGGTCATAACAATAAACATGAGACCGCCGAGGGCAAGGATCAGCGCCAGGCCAGACAGAACCCATAGCACATTTTTTTTCATAATTCACTCCTTATAAATAGAAATATAAAAAGCCGGCATGAAACCCTACGGATCCATCGAATCCAAGG
>BNUV01000045.1 GCA_025997615.1 Spirochaetia bacterium | reverse complement strand
CCCGTGCGCCGCTTCCCCGGCTTTTAGATGGAGCTTCCTCATGAATATAGCATATCCCCGTGGTTTTATCCTTCTGGTTTTACTTTTTTTGGCGGCGGCAATTCTTCCCGCCGGAGCGGATGAGGATCTTCTGGCCCGGGCCGATAGCCTTGCCAGTTATATTGACACGGACTTTTCTGCGGAGTATACGATTGTTCAGGACAGGCCCGGCCAGAGCAGTTCCACCACCGTGGCCGGGGTGTTCCGGCGGGACAGCCGGGAAATGTATGTGATCGTGATCATGGAACCTTCCATCAGCAAGGGCCAGGGTTATCTTAAAGAGGGGAATACGCTCTGGTTTTACGATCCCCAGAGCCGCCGTTTTAATACCACCAGCAGCGCCGACCGGTTTCAAAACTGGGAAACCATGAGAACGAAACCAATGAAAAAAACCCATTCAAAACCAGGGCAAAGATAAACCCGCCGGCCAGAGAAATGATCCCCAAGGAAAAAACCTCGGCCCAGAGCAAAGTTCTGATATCAGCTCCGTAAAACCCAATGGCCCGCATGATCCCCACTTCCCGGTTCCGTTCATACAATATAAGGCGATAAGTTACCGTGGCGCTGACAAAAATAATTATAAGGATCATGGCATAAAGAAAATAGGCGATGATGTCTATGGCCCCCAAAAGGTCTGACACTTCGGATAGATAAACCGGCAGGGTGTAGAGAAATATTTTTATCCCCTCCCAGGGCCGTCCGGTTTCCCGTTCAAGATCATCACGGTTATACACCAGAGGGCCGACCTGAAGCCGGTCTTCCAGAATTTCCTGCAAACGAAGCCGCGATTTTTCAGCCTGACTGCGGTCCTCAAGAAAAAAACCGATGGATGAACTGTCATCGTCCTGATAGGCGCTCATACGGTTCAATGTCAACCGGGAAACATAAACTTTATAATAGCCAAAAATAGATGCGTCCTGAATAATCCCCCGGACAATAAACTGGCCGATATTCTTCTGCCCCCAGCGGGTCTCAATCTCCAGAGTAATACTGTCCCCCATCCGGACTCCCAAAAGGTTTGCTATGGGAACCGAAAGAAAAATGCCGTCATCTCCGGCGGGAATTTCCGGCGGACTTTCAAAAATTGTTTTTTCAAAAATAAAAGCTTCATCATCCCAATTAATTCCCACCACATATTTAAGCCGGACCGCCGTACCATTAAAATAAATTTGGCCGTTACCCCCGATCATAGTCCGCATCACCGTGTGGCGCGGTTTGATTCCGGCATCCGCAGCGGATTCGAGGATAGCCTCCTGTTCCGCCCGGCCCATGTGATTATGCCGCCGTACGGAAGCATCATAGGCATTGACAACAATATCCCCGGCATAATGGGACTGGGCGGAATAATACATATTCAGATCCATACTGTCTTTCAGCGCGGTAATAAAGGTTACAATGCCGAAACCAAAGAGCAGGGCGAAAAACAAAAAAGCATACCGCCGCCGATACCGGTAGAGGTACTTCAGGGCAAGGCCGAAAAGGGTAAGGCATTTCCCCATCATCCCTGCTGTACTGCCTGAATGGGATTGATACGCACCGCAGTTTCTACCGGATACACAGAAGCCAGAAGGCCCAGAACCGCCGCTACGGCAAAAGAGAGGGCTGCCACCGGCGGCAGGAATTCCACCTGCAAAACACTGCTTCCCCCCAGAAAACTGACGATAAGATCATTGGTGATAACGATCCCTATCCGGTTAATCCACCGGAGAAAAAAAAAGCCCCCGCAGACTCCGGCAAATCCTGCACAAAGGGAAAGCAAAAGATTTTCCGTTAATATGAGGGAGCGGATATAGGCATCCGATGCACCGATGGCCCTGAGGGTTCCTATTTCCCGGTTTCTGCGAAACACCGAGATAAGCAGCAGATTTATCACCGTAATAATACCCGCTAAACTAATCAGAACCACCCCCAAATTAAACAGGGCCTGAACCAAGAGTAAAAACATGGCCGACATTCCTGCCGCGGTGCGCCAGCCGGAGGCCGTTAATCCATAAGGATTTATTTTTGCATTTAACTTTTTAATAAAAGCCGCCGTCGGAACTCTTTCTTTAAGCCTGAGAATAATAAAATTCCAGTCGCCCCCCGAGAGCTCCTCTTCTCCGGTTTCCTGCTTGATAAAGGACTGGAGAAATTCCGCAGAAAACGGCTGCTCGGCAATTATATCGCCGCTTGTGTCAAAATCATCTTCCCCGAAAAGATCATCCAGGCTGCCCAGCGGCGGAATCACATCATAAACTTCATCTGCCTTGCCGGTGGATGCAACCTGAATTGAATTGAGCGCCCGGACCGTCTGGGGATCGATAATAATAATTTCGTTCATTAACTGCCCGGAGTTCCGGTAATGGTAAATCCCCACCAGGGGGACTTCCCGGATTTTGAAACCCAGCTGCCCGCCGCTGGTCAAAAGCATGGGATCGCCGGGTACAGGCCGTCGTCCGCGGAGGGTATTAATCCTATCGGCACGTTCAGACGTAATCATGGCGCCGTATTCCCCACTCTGCAAGAAACGGCCTTCATCCAGAATTATTCCCGGGAAAAGTGAAAAATAACTTTCAACATCAATACCGCATAACAATGCCGGTTCCCGGACTCCATAAAGATCCAGATAGGCGTTTCCCGACACCTGGCTCGTCATCCCCCCAAGGGCACTTTCCGCCGCAATCAGTTCCGCCGCCGCATCATAGGCCGGCATCACCGGCAGGGTAAAAAACTCTTCGATAACGGGAGTGTTTGCCCCAAAGAGGTTCATGCTGATATCACCGGACTTTTGTATCACCACATCCCCCGTGAGCCCCTCCACATAGGCATTTCGGATGCTGCGATCTACCCGCCCAATAATGCTGTTCCCGATAAAAAACAAAAAAGTGATCACCGCCACCAGAAAAACAATCAATATGCTGTTTCGTTTATTTCGTATAATATTTCGCAGGGCTAAATAAAAGGTCATGGACGTTTCTGCTCCGACTGAATAAGACCGTCGTGAAGAAAAACAATATGATCCGCCGTCTGCCAAATCGCCGGATCGTGGGTTGAAAAAATGAAAGTAGTTTTTTCTTCATCGTTGATTTTTTTCATAAGGGAAAGCACCTTCTCCCCGTTATCGGAATCAAGATTTGCCGTGGGTTCATCGGCAATAACAATTCTGGGCCTGGTTACGAGGGCCCGGGCAATGGCCACCCGCTGCTGCTGCCCGCCTGAAAGTTCCATGGGTGTATGTTTCCTCCGGTCTGCAAGCCCTACTTCTTCCAGCAGATACTCCACCCGGTCCCGCCGCTCCGCCTTTGACCCGCCCTTTTTCCCGATAATAAGCGGCAGCTCCACATTCTCAAAAACACTTAACACCGGCAAAAGGTTAAAAGACTGAAACACAAATCCGATAAACTCCCGCCGCATCCGGGCAAGCTCCCGCCGTTTCTGCCCCGTCACATTCCGTCCGTCAATAAAGATGCTTCCCCGGCTCGCGTTGTCGATAAGCCCGATGATATTCATCATGGTGGTTTTGCCCGACCCGGAAGGCCCGGCTACGGAAACAAAACCCCCTTCAGCAATTTCCAGATCTACCCCTTTAAGGGCATGAACTTCGAGTCGGCCAATGGGATAAGTTTTCCAAAGATTAGTTAGTTTGATGACCATGCCAATTTAGCCGTCTTTTCCCAGGGCCTCACGTATCTTGGACATACTTTCCTCATTGGCAGATACATTTTTTATGGCATTCAGGACAAATGCCAAAAAGACTGCAAAGAAAAAAGCCGCAAACACTATTACAATACTCATAAGTTTAGGCAAGCCAATCGGAGAGGAGGGATTTTTTCTAACGCCGGCTGTTGTCTGTGGGTATATCAGCTTAAATACCGTATCGTTTCCCGCAAGAAAATCTTCGGCCCAAACATATGCCATATAGCGATCTGCCCGTCGATTAACATGTGCCGCTATAACACCCGCCGCAACAGCATCTTCCGCGATAGCACCCGCCGCATTATACCACGCAATAATATCCTCTGCGTATTGAACATAAAACTTCCTTGCCGACAACTCCACCGTATCATATAAGGATTTCATAAACAGAGCGGCTTGCTCAAGAGAGCAGTCACCGCAACGGTACAGGACCCTTATATTGCCCGCGATGATCTGCGCCTGGTACACAACATCGTCATTCTTCATTGCAACGCCGGCAGGATTCTGATTTTGAATAAAACGGTAGGCAATAATATTCAGCGCTTCATCCTTTGCAGATTCATCCGTCAATGAAATAATTGCCGTATCTTTTTTGGCGGGTATCTTTAGAGCATTCAGATTAAGCTCGATATGCCCGGCTTCCCGTAAAGCCGTGTAAATAAATTCAGGCGTATTAAACCACTCAGCGGATAATAAACCATCCTCTCCCGCCAGCCGCGGATTGAGGGTTACAGTCATTCTACTTTCATAATATTCATCTGCGGATTTTGCCGCCGCCGGGGCATTGTGAATTTCATACAACTCCACCCCATAAAATACTCCTGCTACAAGCACTCCACAGAGGCTTATCACAATAATAAGCCTGCGGTATTTGAGCAGCACCACCAGCAGATCAATGAGGCTGATTTCGTCATCATCAACACCTTTTTTGAGATTCTCTTCCATTTTTTAAATTCTCCCATTTTTACATTCTCCCATCCGGAAATTTCTGTTTATCATACGCGGGTTCATTCTTAATTATACCAGGCGCGCCAAAACGTTCTATGTCAATTTTCTCATTTTTGGTATAAGATTCTTCATTTTTATAATACCCCCGGTACCATTCGACAAACCTCTTTATCCCTTCCCGCACCTCAATGCGGGGACGATAACCGGTATCACGCTCAAGCGCGGTGCAATCGGCCCACGTAGCGGGAACATCGCCTGCCTGCATGGGGAGCATATTCTTTTTGGCTTCCCTGCCCAGCTCGGTTTCCAGGGCCTGGATAAAGTCCAAAAGCCGGACCGGCTTGCCGTTGCCGATGTTGTAAACCCGGGCCGGTGCGGGGCTTATGCCGCTCTGTATGCTGTCCCATTGGGGAACGCCTGAGGGGATCAGGCCGATGATGCGGACGATGCCTTCGATGATATCGTCGATGCAGGTAAAATCCCGGCGCATATCGCCATGGTTGAACACATCAATGGGACGGCCCTCCATAATCGCCTGTGCAAAAAGAAAGTACGCCATGTCGGGCCGGCCCCAGGGGCCGTACACGGTAAAAAAGCGCAGCCCGGTGGTGGGGATGCCGTACAAATGGGAATAACTGTGGGCCATAAGCTCGTTGCTGCGTTTGCTGACAGCATAAAGGCTGGCGGGATGATCCGCCGCGCCTGATTCCGAAAAAGGCTGAATCGTGTTGATGCCGTAAACCGAGCTGGAAGAGGCGTACACCAAATGCCGTACCGGATAGGCCCGCACGGCTTCCAGCACATTCAAAAAACCCTGGATATTGCTTGCAATGTAGACGTCAGGGTTGGTAAGGGAATAGCGGACCCCGGCCTGGGCTGCCAGGTTTATCACCACGTCAAAATGTTCGGCGGCAAACAGGGCCTTGAGGGCCGCCGCATCTTCCAGGTTCATTTTGATGAACCGGAGATTGGGATATGCTGCCGATTGCCTCAGGGCGGAATCTTCCGGCCACTGTTCCGCCCCCGCAAAGCCCAATTCCGCCAGGCGGCCGTACTTCAACCTGACATCGTAATAATCGTTGATGGAATCAAGGCCGACAATATCCTCCCCCGCCGCCGCAAGCCGTTTGGCGAGGTGATAGCCGATAAAACCGGCGGTTCCGGTAACAAGGAGCTTCATGACTGGCTCATCACCTTTGCATCTTTACGGGGAAACCGTACAATAAACTGCTCGCCTTCAACATCGTTTACCAATTCCATATCCGGCTGGTTTTCCAATGCCCGGCGTATGCCGGAGCCAAGGCCGGTGTAGGGCAGAGTACGGCTGGCAAAATAGGCGATCTGGTGGTTGCGCGTCACAGGATTTCCATATTTAATTTCGTCCACGGTTAAACTGTTGGGCAGCTTCCCGGGGCTGATTATTTCAATTCGATTATCAAACACCAGCAGCCTGACTGGGGCGCTCTTGAAATAATCGCGGTGAATAAGGGCGTTTTGCAGAACTTCTTCCAGGGCGATTAGGGAAACTTCCGGTATACCGTGGGAATTAAAGCCCTGCCCGTTTTGCAGATACCTGATACTGCTTTTAAGATACTGCATCGCCTGCTGGTATAGATACGGTATAGGTCCTGTAAGATCCCCGGGTTTACTCCGATAATTGCAGCCGCCGATATCATTCCCCTCAAAGGTTACTGTTTTTATGGTGAACACCGGCCTAAAAACTTGAGGCTCTCTTCCAAAAAACATGAGCCCTGCCAAAGTCAAATGTCCATTACGCATAACTTTTTTTGCTGCCAGGGCTTCTTCAAGACTCAAGCCTTTTTCTCCATAGGTCATCCCGAATTCTTTGGTAAAATATTCTGAAAAAAGCCATTCATCCACATCTTTGATACTTGAATCGAATATTTCCATCTCATCGGCAAAGAGATTTCTGCTTCTCAACAAACGGGCAATTTCATCATTGGAAGTGACTTTTCGTTTATCGGAGCCATTTTTTACATAAATGATTCCGTTAGAATCCTTGTAAGGCTTTGATAAACCTTCCGCAACAGTGACAATGACGAGTTGATTGCCGTTGACAGAAACAGTATCGGTTTCAAGATAAACGGGGGGATATACTTTCTGGGAAGCGACATTCACCAACTGCTGATTCAACTGTTGTATCTCGCTAAATGAAAGGCCGTTTAAAGCTCCTGTTTTGTCATTTACACCAAAAATTATGACGCCGCCCTGGGAATTGGAAAAAGCTATCAACTCATGGGCTAAGCTGTCGGGGTGCGGCAGGCGTTCTTTGAACTGAACCTTGCTTGATTCGCCGCCCTTGATTGTTTCCTGTAACGCCTGTTCGGTCATCAACGTTCCCCGTAATTCCGCTTTATCCAATGCTGGTATTCGCCGCTGCGTATGTTCTCGATCCATGAGGGGTTTGCCAAATACCAGTCTACGGTATGCTCAAGACCTTCCTCAAAACTTACGGTTTGTTTCCAGCCCAGCTCGCGTTTTATTTTGGAACAGTCAATCGCGTAACGGCGATCATGGCCGGGTCGGTCTTTTACATAGGTGATAGCGCCCCGGATTTTATCGGCATCAATGCCTGCTTTTTTCGACACAATATCAATCAGCACATTGAGGAGCTTGATGTTCTCCCACTCATTTTCACCGCCTATGTTGTACGTTTTGCCTGACGCGCCTTTTTGCATAATAGTCCAGACAGCGGCGTTGTGGTCTTCCACATAGAGCCAGTCCCGGATGTTTTTGCCATCACCGTAGACGGGCAGGGCCTTGCCTTCCAGCATATTCAGGATCATCAAAGGGATAAGCTTTTCCGGAAACTGGTAAGGGCCGTAGTTGTTTGAACAGTTGGAAAGAGTCACCGGAAGGCCGTAGGTGTGGCTGTAGGCCATGGCCAGGTGATCGCTTGAAGCCTTGCTGGCCGAATAAGGCGAGCGGGGATCGTAGGGTGTGGCCTCGGTAAAAAAGCCGGTGTCTCCCAGAGATCCATAAACTTCATCGGTACTGATATGGTGAAAAAGTGCATCCTGCCTGATGTTTCCATCCGCAGCTTTCCATGTGTTGCGCGCCACATCAAGCAGGGTAAAAGTCCCCATCACGTTAGTCTTGATAAAAGCCTCGGGTCCCAAAATAGAGCGGTCAACGTGGCTTTCTGCAGCAAAGTGGACCACGGTGTCTATGTCGTACTTTTTAAAGATCGATTCCACAAAAGCACGATCACAAATATCACCATGTTCAAAAAAATAGCGTCTGCTTGCGCCGTAATGCGCCTCAATATCCGCAAGGCTCATCGAATTGCCCGCGTAGGTCAGTACATCCAGGTTGATGATTCGGCCTGAAAAACCATCAGCTTTTTCCAACAGAAAGCGGATAAAGTTGCAGCCGATAAAACCCGCGCCGCCGGTGATCAAAATATTTTTAAACGCGCGCATATTCCTGCTCATACAAAATCCTCCCGGCCCGATTTACATGATCCGCCAGATTAGCGTTCTTCAATTTACTTACTATATAAAAGATTTTCCCGCAGGCCCTGCCCTTGTGCCAGGAGCCGCAGATATTTTATAAGGGTTTCGTCCCAGGTTGGAATATCTATTCCCAGCGCGGCCTGTATCTTCGTTTTATCCAGCACCGAGTATGCGGGCCGTTTTACCTTTGCGGGGTATTCGGCGCTGGTACAGGGCTTAACGCCACAGTCTTTGGTGACAAGGCCAAGACGCCGCCCATCTTCGTATATTTCCCGGGCGAAATCGAACCAGGTGATGTTCCCCCTGTTGGTGTAATGATAAATGCCGTAGGGAAGCTTGCGATCCCGATGTTCCGCTTTGATGATCCCGGTGAGCAATTCGACGAGATCCCCCGCCCACGTGGGACTGCCCCGCTGATCATCAACCACTTTAATTTCGTCCCGCTCGTTCATCAGCCGGAGCATGGTGGCGACAAAATTATTGCCGTGTTTGCCGTAAAGCCAGGCAGTGCGGATGATATAAGACCGGGGGTTGTGTTCCAGTACCGCAAGCTCGCCGTCACGCTTGGTGAGGCCGTAGACACCGGTGGGGTTGGTGGGATCATCCTCGCGGTAGGGCCGGGTGTTTGTCCCGTCAAAAACATAATCGGTGGAAATGTGGATTAACCGTGCGCCAATGTCTTTGGCACAGGCGGCGATGTTGCCGGGACCATCGACATTCAGACGGCGGCAGGTTTCAGCATCGTCTTCGGCCTTGTCCACCGCGGTATAGGCAGCGCAGTTGATAATCCAGGTGAAAGGCCGAACGGCTTTTTCGGCAAAGTCTTTGAGCGCCGCCGGATTGGCGATGTCCACCTCACGATCGCTGCCGGTAAAAGCCATGCCGTTTTTTTCCAGCAACAGGGAAAGCTCTGTTCCCAACATGCCTTTATTGCCAATCAACCAAATCATGGCTTAAACCCCGGCAGCTTTTTGTCTTTTTCCGAAAGCATATAGTCCATCCCCAAATCGGGCCACTTGATGTCAATGGCAGGATCGTTCCAGATGATGCCACCCTCGTCTTCGGGGTGATAAAAATCGGTGCATTTGTAGGTAAAAACGGCGGTTTCGCTCAGGACCAAAAAACCATGGGCAAATCCTTCGGGGATGTAAAACTGGTTTTGTTTTTCGCCGCTTAATATAACCGCGTGCCATTTGCCCCGGCTGGGTGAAGCGGGCCTTATATCCACGGCAACGTCAAAAACTTCGCCTGCTATGACCCGCACCAGTTTGCCCTGAGGGTGGATTTTCTGGAAGTGGAGGCCCCGGAGTACACCCTTCACCGAGCGGGACTGGTTGTCCTGCACAAAACGCTGATTAAGACCGGCGTTTTCAAAATCCCGTTCTGAATATGATTCAAAAAAATAGCCCCGGTTGTCGCCAAAAACTTTAGGCTGAATTTCAAAAAGCCCCGGAATGGGACAGGGATCAAAACTGAAAGGCATTAGCTGCCGTCCGCTATATATTTAAGATATTCACCGTATTCTGTTTTGTAGCCTGCCGCCAGCTCCAACAGGTGATCCCTTGAAATCCAGTTATTATGAAAAGCTATTTCCTCAATACAGGAAACATACATACCCTGCCGTTTCTGAATCGTCTCAATAAAGTTGGAAGCTTCCAGCAGGCCGTCGTAACTGCCGGTGTCGAGCCAGGCCATACCACGGCCCAGGATCTCCACCGAAAGGCGGCCTTTTTCCAGATACGCATTATTTACCGCGGTGATTTCAATTTCACCCCGGGCAGAAGGTTTAACGGTTTTGGCTATTTCAATCACTTCGTCGTCGTAAAAATAAAGTCCCGGGATGGCGTAATGGGACTTTGGCACGGCCGGTTTTTCTTCAATAGAAAGGGCCTTGCCAGCGGCATCAAACTCCACCACTCCGTAAGCGGTGGGGTCCTTTACAAAATAGCCGAAGATGGCGCCGCCGCCCTGGGTCTCCACCTTTCGGGCTGTATTCTGCAGGGTCTGGCTAAAACCCCGGCCATAGAACACATTGTCCCCTAACACCAGGGCAGTAGAATCGCCGCCGATAAACTCGGCGCCTAGGATAAAAGCATCCGCCAGACCCCGGGGGCTTTCCTGGACCTTGTATTCAAAACGCATCCCCAACCAGGCGCCATTGCCAAAAAGTTCTTTGAACACCGGTAGATCCCGGGGGGTGGAGATGATCAACACTTCCCTGATCCCCGCGAGCATTAACACCGAAAGGGGGTAGTAGATCATGGGCTTGTCGTAAAGCGGAAGTATCTGCTTGGACACCGCTTTGGTAATGGGGTACAGTCTGGTACCGGCGCCGCCGGCAAGGATTATGCCTTTCATATTAAACTCCGCTCATCATCCTTTTCAACCCTACCCGGCAGGCGGGGCAGTACGAACATTGCGGCGGCGGCTCCCAACACCGCCCCGATGGTATCGGCGAGCCAGTCCCAAATGTTGGAGTCACGGCCGGGGACAAAGTACTGGTGGACCTCGTCGATGATACCGTAACATGAACCGGCGAAGGCCGTCAGCAGCAATGCGGCAAGCGCATGGCGTTTCCGGAATGTCGGAGATGGCCAGAGGCCCGCGGCAGCGGCAAAGACAGCATAAGCCAGCAGGTGCTGGAACTTGTCAAAGCCGAATATGCCTTTGATTTCAGGCAAAACCGGCTGGGACGAAAGAATCCAGATACAAACGGCAATGAGCGGGGCAGGGAGCTTCAGCAAAAATTTTAAGGATTCATGTCTATCCGGCACTCTTATGGTATTCCTCAGGGTAAAACAACACCTAACCATTTGAAAAATGGCCTTTTCGGGTGTTTTTCGTAAGCCCGGCCGCCGCCGTAACAGACTCGCCAGACCGTATCGGAAATCCGGTACATTATTAGACAACATATCGTTTTTGCCCGGAAAATTCAAGGCTCAGCCGGCTTGTAATAGGAGAAAGAATCTTATAAAGTGGCTTTAAGGGTAATTTATGGTTATTGAGGCGGTTATTTTAGGGCTGGTTCAGGGCTTGACGGAGTTTTTGCCCGTGAGCAGCTCCGGTCATTTGGTGCTTTTGCAGCGGATTTTCGGCATTGCCGAGCCAGTTCTTTTTTTTGACACCCTGCTCCACGGGGGCACGTTGATAGCCGTAGTTGCGGTCCTTTGGCCGGATATTTGGGGAATTTTACAGAAGCTGATCCAACCTCTGACGGGTTTTTTGATTCTGGCGACGATCCCGGCGGTAATTGCAGCCCTGTTTTTTAAGGATCGTATCGAAGCGGCCTTTGCTTCAGGGGCTTTTCTGGGGTTTTCCTTCCTGATCACCTCACTTTTATTGATTTTTTCCCATGTTATGACCAAAAAGCCGGGAAGATCCCGAAGTCAAATCGAAATGAACTGGCTTGATGCCCTGATTATCGGCCTGTTACAGGCGGTTGCCATTGTTCCGGGGGTTTCCCGGTCAGGATCAACCCTTTCCGGCGGTCTTTTCAGACGGTTGGACCGGAATTTTGCGGCCCGTTTTTCCTTTTTACTCTCGATTCCGGCGATTTTAGGGGCCTTAGTCCTTCAGTTAAAGGACCTAATCCAGACCGAAAGCCCGGTTACCGGGGGATTCAGCCCCTTGGCCATGGCGATAGGGACTTTAACGGCGGCTGTGGTGGGTTTCTTTTCCATCCGGCTTATGCTGAAAATCGTCCGGGAACGGAGCCTTTTGGGCTTTGCGATCTACACGGCGGTGCTGGGGGCGCTGGTTCTGGTGGACCAGTATCTGGGTCACGTGTTTTTTTGAAATAGATAATGCTGACATCCTCCGGTAGCCAAAACTCCAGCCATCCATCTATAATAAACTTCCATGAACCTCTCCCAATTTTTCCCCTACAACCTTGCCTCCTGGCAATGGGCGGCGGTGATTTTCAGCGGCCTCTGTGTGGGGCTGTCGAAAACGGGGCTTAACGGCATTATCACCGTGATGATTCCCGTGTTGGCGCTGATCTTTGGCGCCAAGGAATCCACCGGGGTGCTGCTGCCCATGCTCTGTTTTGCGGACCTTTTGGCGGTGGCCTGGTACCGCCGGAATGCAGAATGGAAGTATATTATCCGGCTCCTCCCCTGGGCGCTGGCGGGTTTTGCCCTGGCCCTGCTGATTGACCGGCTGGTGCCCGCAAAGGGCTTCAAATTTCTTATAGGATTTTGCATTTTCATCGGTTTGGGGGTGATGTTTTGGAACGACCGGCGGGGAAAAGATGCGGCACTTCCATCAAAATGGTGGATTTCGGCTATTTTCGGCATTCTGGGCGGCTTTTCCACGATGATAGGCAACGCCGCGGGGCCTATTATGTCGGTTTTTCTGCTTTCGGTGCGGCTTCCCAAGACCACTTTTGTGGGAACGGCGGCCTGGTTTTTCATGATCATCAACTTTTTGAAGATTCCCCTGCAGGTCTTTTTCTGGCACAATATCACGGTGGAAAGCCTTCTTTTTGACCTGACCATGATCCCGGTGATCCTCGCCGGGGCGGTTTTGGGTATCCTTCTGGTGAAGAATGTTTCGGAAAAGATCTACCGGATTCTTGTCTATGTGATGACCATCGTTTCGGCGGGGCTGCTTTTTCTGTAGTTCCGCCTCTATCGTACACGCATGGTCCGGGCCGCCTTCAAATTTTGTCTATAACGCTGATTTCCCGGTTCCAGACGAACCGCCTCGGTAAAATCGGCAATGGCCTTTTTCTGACTGGAGAGCTGCCGCAGGTACAAATTCCCCCGAAGGGTGTAAGTTTCGGCGTAGTCCGGCTCAAGGCTAATGGCCTGACTGTAATCATCAACGGCTTTTTCATATTCTCCATTGTCTGAGTGCAGCTTGCCCCGGCCCCGGTAGGCTGCGGCATATTGGGGATCCAGTTTGATAGCCTGATTAAAATCCCTCAGGGCCCTGTCCGCATCGGCTTCGGCGGCATATTCCTCCGCCCGGTAGGTATAGGCGGCCGTATTTTTGGAATCAATCTTGATAACTTGTGTAAAATCGGCTATGGCCAGCGATGCCTGATCCATAAGGGCATAAGCAACGCCCCGGCTATTGTAGTGTTTCGGGTTCCGCGGCTCGATCCTAATAGCCTGGGTATAAGCATCAATTGCCCTGTTATAGTCCCCTTTGGCGGTGTAAAGCAAACCCAAATTAACATACGCGGTAAGATTTGCCGGGGCCAGCCGGGCTACCTGAACATAATCACTAATTACCAGGGTAGTATCATCATTTTGACTATTGATATAGGCCCGCCAATAATAAGCCCAAAGATAGTCTGAATTTTGTTCCAAGCCCTTCAAAAAATGGCCCATGGCTGCATCTGTTTCCCCCTGAAGAGCGGCGGTCAAGGCCTGATCCAGATAATTACCCGCACTGGGAGGGGTTCCTTCCCTTGGCGCCGGGGGCTTAGGCGGTGGAACCGGTTCATCGGCAACGGGGGCTCCAACCGGATCATCTTCCGGGGGGGTAATTTCCAGACTATCATTGATTGGATTCCACTTGAGCGATAATTCATCCTTGCCGGTGGTCAAATTGGTCAGTTTAAGACTGAAATTATAGCGGCTTCCGGATTTTGCCAACTGCCCGGTGAGGTAATACTGGACCGCCGCCTGGGTGGCAATTAATTGTGTCGATTTCAGGCCCGCCTTACCGGCAGCCGGTTCCTCAAGGCCGTTTTCACGGCGGACATACTCAATACTTTCCGGCGCCGCAGCTTCCAAACGGACCTGTTTAAGGGCCGCCATCAAGGCGGTTTTAACCGCCGGGGCCAGCTCGTCCGGAGTATCAATCCGCATGAGGGCGATTCGGGACAGGGGGGGAATTTTTAGGGCGATTTCATCGGCGGACCGGACAATAACATCCCCCAGGCTGAGCCCAACGATCTTTTTTGGCCCCGCTTTGGTTGTGGAAGCGCAGGAAAAAAACGTCAATAGCAAGAGGACCCCGGCTATCGATACAAGGTCCTTGAATTTCAGCATTTTTTACCCCTGCCCCAATATAACCCCAAAAATGGCTCCTTGGCAATGCGGGAAAATTCACCTAACACCCTTGAGCTTCTCCACTATAAATCCCATGGATTTGTATCCCTTCAGACGCCTTCCGTACATCCTGAACAGCGGCGGGACTTTTTCATCAACATAATCATAAACATGGATTTCCTTTTTGCCATAGTAAGTTCGGTTTAATCTTCCGGTATATTGAATCAATGTCCCTTTCCAGGAAAAGGGGAAGATCAGAAACAGCGTATCAAGGCAGGGCAGATCGAATCCCTCGCCAAGATATTTTCCGGTTGCGAGGATGATCCTGTGTTCATTAGCCGGAACATTTTGCAAATCATCCATAATAGTTTTAAGCTGTTTTTTCCCCATACCGCCTTTCAGAACAAAGAGGTGAGGGACCTTATCCTTGATCCTTTCCTCCAGAATGGCAAGATGATCAATTCGCTCGCTTAAAACCAGACATTCCCGGCCTTCCGAATATGCAGTAAGGATATCACCAACGATTTGATCATTTCTTGTTTCATCTAAGGAGAGACTGTGGAATATATCATGAATGGCGGGAGATGCGTTAGGTGCAACATTGTCCATTTGAACAGGCAAGCTAAAAGAAGTGAAACGGGGCAGTACCTTTTGAATAAATAGCTGGGTGCCGTCATGACGATTATCAGAATACCGTACTTCGCCAAGATTCATAAAAACAATGGGATGCTGCCCATCCCGCCTGGCAACCGTAGCCGAAAGCCCCAATCGGTAATGGGCAGGGCATTTTCTGATAATCCGCTCAAATGATGAAGCGGAAATATGATGACATTCATCTACAATGATCTGCCCATAATCTTTTATCCAGTCCTCAACGAAATCTTTTTTCACCACGCTTTGCATAACGGCAACATCAATAATGCCGGTGCGTTTTTTCTTGCCGCCGCTGAAACAGCCAATTTCTTTTTTCGGTATACCAAGAAACTGCGCAATCCGCTCAACCCACTGATCCATCAACTGTTTTCGGTGAACCAGAATGATGGTATTAACCTTGCGCTGCGCGATAATCCAAAGGGCGATCACGGTTTTTCCAAAGGCGGTGGAAGCTGAAAGAATCCCTGTTGTATGGGACATCAGTTCATCCGCCGCTTTTTGTTGATCAGGCCGCAGTTCTCCCAAAAAGTTTACATCGATTTCCTCACCAGGATTCTGCTTATCCTGCAATTCAGGCTTTATATGGTAGTGGTTAAGTATCTCCAGCAGATTATCCAAACAGCCGACAGGAAGGCCGATGTATTCCGGAAAAAATTCATAACAGCAGAGAATGCGCGGCTTGTTCCATGTAGGGAGCCGCATTTTTTGTGCGCGGTAAAATTCCGGATTTGAAAAACAGGCCAACCTGAGTATCCGGTTGCGCAAAACCGGCGGTAGGCCCGTATGGTTGATATAGATTTGATCCGCCAGCACCACTTCAACGGCGGCAGGAAGCGGTTCCAATATCACCGGTAATAAGCTTGCGTCACCTTGCGGGCGGCGGGTATTCTTTTGAGCCTGCCACGGTTTGTCTTCATCTTCACTCTCACCCGTGTTATACGCAACGGGCAGCAGTTCGTTTCGCAGGGCCGCGGCCTGGACAAGCGCGTCAACTTGTTCATCGCTTATCCGCTGAACGGAAGCAAGAAAAGCCCATTGGTCAGAATAGGGGACAAGTTCTTCATTCAGAAAAACACTGTGATTTTTTTCCCTCGCCGTTTTTTGAAGCGGGAGCGCGATGAGATTGCCAAACCCACCCTTAGGAAAAGTATCCTGATTGGGAAAAAACCGGTCAAACGAGTCGAGCCCGATTTCAGGCCGCCGGTCGAGTGTCCGGGTCAGAAGCAGGGAACCGAGCTTTCGCGCTTTGATCGCTGGGACAGGATTTTCAAAAAAGACCCAGACATGAGCGCCGTTGCCTGACCGGGAACGTTCCAAAACAGCGGGTATCCTTTCAATTTGGCAGGTGGTCATAAAAGCTTTTACATCTTCCTGCCAGGTCTGCTTGTCAAAATCCAGTGCCAGAAAATAACAGGTTTCATTTTGCAATAAGGGGTATATTCCCATAACAAATGGAACGGGCTGTGACCATTCCGCTTTTGCGGGAATAAATCCCGCAAGATGATTCCAAATGACCTCATCACTTACCGGTTCAAAATCCCGGTGGATACAGTGGGCGCAGCTTATCTTTGGCTTTTCGCAAATACCCCGTACCCATTCGTTCCGGCAGACAGGCTGGTAGCCGGATTTTCCGGTCTTTTTACTTTCAAACCGTTTGGCGTATACATCATCGCGTCCCCGAAATAGCGATCGGAAAAGGGCGATTTTAACTTCAGGGGATGAGTGATTGGTTATTTCCGGCAATTCAGGAGATAAAGCGGTTCTGCAAACAGCCGCCTGGGTTTCTTCCAGTTGACGCTTTTTATCGGCTAAGAGTTTTTCAAGTTCGGCGATTTCGTTCTGCAGATGGGCGATGGGCGCTTCAGTCATGAATTGGAAGCACCTGCCTTCTTTCCCGATTTAAGCAGTTTCTTTTCTGCCTGTTCCAGGGACTGCAAAAAATGCTCTTCCACCGGTGTTAAGGTGTATTGAGTCCGTTCCTTGAATTTACCGTATTCCGTATCGGCCTTTGATTTTGCGGCTTCGGCGCTGATCTTTCCCGCATGGCCAAGGATTTCCCTGCCCGACAATTTCATAAAATCATCCAGTTTGGTAATCCAATCCTTCATATACATGGGGTTTTTACTTTTGGCCTGTAATTCCGCATAATCCAGATACAGGGTGACGATACGGTTAAGAGTATCAAGCTCGTCTTCCGAAAGATAATTCTTTGCGAATTCGGCGTCATGCTTCTTGGGAAGCCGGCCTGTCCAGGTAGTTAAGCCCATAAAGTCCCGTTCCGCGTTAGCCCTGTTAAAGACAATCTCGGCAGCGGTATGCCCATGGGCGGAAAAGTGCATTTTGTTCTGGATAGTCGCAAAAAACTCCTGGGTAATATCGGAACGTGGATCGTAATCTATGCTGGTGGCATAAATATCAAGTATTTTCCGGTAAAAGACCTTCTCCGATGAGCGGATATCCCTAATCCGGGCAAGGAGTTCCTCAAAGTAGTTTCCCCCTCCGCCGGATTTGAGGAGATCATCGTTCATGGCGAAGCCTTTTATCAGGTATTCCTTGAGAACGCCGTTTGCCCAGACACGGAACTGGGTACCTCGCAGGGATTTTACCCGGTAGCCAACGGAGATGATGACGTCGAGGGAATAAAATGTAACCGGTTTATCGGATTTTGCAATGTGCAAAATTTGCACATTGCTTTTTTCATCCAGTTCCGCCTCGCCAAAGATATTGTTGATGTGTTTGGTTATGACACTCCGCTCCCGCTGGAACAGATCGGCCATCTGAGCCTGGGTGAGCCACACGGTTTCGTTTTCGAGGGTTACTTCCAGTTTGGTAAGGCCGTCTTCGGTTTGGTAGAGGATTAGGTTGGATTTTGAAGAGGGCATGGGGTTATAGCTCCTTATTGTTTTTGACTTGGCTCACTTCGATATTCCCAACCTGTAAAAACATCTTGTCAATATGAGGTATAGCGCCGTAGTTGCCCTGCAAATAATTCTTGCCAAATGCGGCATCGTTACGGACAGGATCATTATATTCAACAAGGGAATACAATTTGGTTGCACCATATTGATCCTTTTCGCAGAACCATATTTGATCCCGGCGAAATAGTTTATTGGTTAGTATATTAACCGCATGGCATGAAATTACAAGCTGGGCGTTTTTCGGGTTTTTATCCGGTGAATTGAAAAGTTTGATAATGGCTTCAATGATCAACGGGTGAAGCGATGCGTCGAATTCATCAATAAAAAGCGGTGTACCCTGTTCCAGGGCCATAAGAATAGGCATTGAATACGAAAAAAGTTTCTGGGTTCCGGTGGATTCATTTCCTTCTGCCAGAAATCTTTCCCCTACCGGTTGTTCACCATCGTATAACGTATGACCAAAATAAACCATTTCTTGCTGGCCAATTTCAGGCAGTTTCTTTTTCAAAAACGAAAAGAACGCGATAACTTCAGAGGCTTTGGAAAATTCACCATTGTCTAAATCAACAGGGATGGATTCAATTTTTAGATTTTTTATTTGAGTATCAGCATATTGTAAAAACCCAAGTACTTTTTGAATATAGATGGAATTGTGTAATTCTTTTTTTGTGAAAGCGGACAAGTCCTGCAAACCGGAGGTAATAAAAATGTTTTGGAAATAGATGATTATTTGAGCTGAGATGTCCCCATTGTTCTGAGCACACACCGAAAGAAAAGAGCTATTGTTCCGCACGGCAGGCCTGATCCGGTTTCCCTCTTTAAAATAAGATGTGCAAATAATGTCCTGGCTCTCCCGTGTAAAAAGCGGTACTTCCCGTGTATTGAAAATTGCAAAAAGGTATTCATTAACAACGTTATCTTTATTGGCTGATAAACCGTAACGGTATCTGATTTTTTGATCATCATTGATTATATAGAAAATGATTTCAAAGAAGGAAGGTTTATCTTCTGTTTGCCGTGAAAAAATAAAGGGCTCTGCCCCAATAGGGTATCCAATTTGTCCATTGGGACCGGAGTTAACCACAAAATCAAGAAAAAATCTCAGGGCCAGAAAAAAGTTCGATTTTCCGCTTGCGTTGGCTCCATAAATAACAGCGGTTTTGAGAAAACAGAGTTTTTTATCTATTTCAAAGGTATTCAAGTCTGACAATTCTTTATTTTTTGTCGAGATCATGGAAAAGGTATGTTTCTCTTTAAAGGAACGGTAGTTCTCTATGGTAAATTCCGCAATCATTGACAGCCTCTTATAGGTATAGTATAGATAGTATCGGTTAATGTGGTCAAGATAATTATGATTTTTACGGGATTTTCACAGAAAATTGAGTTAACTGTTGATTCTTATTTAGGTTTTTGATAAAAATGAGCAAAAAGAGTATCAGACAACAATATCCTGTCAATGCCGGACTTGACAAGACAGCTAAAACACTCGATATTATATTTAGTGATGCTCATTCACACATATGAAAGGAATTGAGGGGGGCTAGTCTCCAGTTCCTTCTTTAAGGCATCGCTGTATTCCTACATTTTTGTGGGTTTAATGTTTTTAGTGGTGAATTGAAAGGGTCATACGCTAATGTGCTATAACATCCTATCCACTACTCTTCTAGATCATCTTATTCTTACATATTATAATGACGATAAGTAATTATATGGATCCAAAAGAACGACTTGTTATTGATAATTTCTTCTCGATTGGGCATTTTGATTGGGAAATCAAGGATTTTAATATTCTTACTGGTGAAATGGCATCAGGTAAAAGCCTTTGTCTCAAATTAGTCCATTTTATTGAGCAAATTTTCCATAGCAATATTTTTTTCTATCCTATTTCCAAAGAAAGCTTAACCAAAGAAAATTTTTATAATAATTTAACAGAGCAGTTTTCTTCTGTTTTTCATAGTACTGACCCCAAAACTGATTTTCACGATACTATAATATCTTACTCTTATAATTGTTTGGATTCTACATTTGATTTAAGCGCAAAATGGAATGATAATGCCGGAAAACTAGAATGGAATAGCGAATATATCAATAATAACATTGGTGACTGGCGTAGTTTTTTGGGGAATAATACTCCCGATGCGGCGAAAAATGCACGGACACAGATACATGAAAGAATGTCGCATGATTTTTCTTCCAGTTTTCCCATCGGAGCGGAATTTATTCCTGCTTCCCGGGCAATAGCCGCTATAGCAAATCCGTCTGATATTCCGGATTCTTTTCTTGATAATTTTATTAAGGGTGATAAGCCATTTGTCTTGAATTTTGACGAAATATCAGATAAATATGTTAATAAAATCCTTCACCTGAAAAATATTTTTGTGAATAAAGGCAAAAGTGGTAATGAGAAGACACTGGGAGCGGAATCGTTAGATGGAAGGCAGATAACGCCATTAGAATTAAGTAGCGGTCAACAGGAGTTGATTTATCTCTTACTGTTGATAAAAAATTTGCCCCGAACAAGTTTTATTTTTGGTCAAGCAACATCAATTTTTATTGAAGAACCATCTGCACATTTGTTTCCACAGGAACAGAAAGAATCCACAGAATATATTGTAAAAATATTCAGGGACTTACAGGAAATCAAGGAAAACAAGATAAGATTTTTTATATCAACCCACAGCCCTTACGTATTGAATGTAATTAACAATATGCTTAAAAAGGGATATTTAATAGAGAAATTAAATAAATGCGCTGACGAAAACAAGAAGCAATCCCTGGCAGAAGGAATAAAGGATATTGCTTTTCCTCATCTCATGGTTGATGAAATATCCGCTCATTTTGTTAAAAAAAATGTTGCTAGTATGATAAATCAATCTGAAAATGGCGCTTTTTTATATGAAGAGATGATAGAGGCTATTACTCAAAATATAGATGGCGATTATAAAAGAGTAAGAGATCTGATCCGCCAATTTAAGGATTAAATATGTCATCAGATATTTGTCCCAGCTTGTTCTTTATTGTGCCTGAAAAAAATACAAAGCCATATAACAAGAATGATATATTTATGCCTGATAGATTTAAAATCTTACAGGCGGAAAAATTGACCCATGTTAAAGAAATAATCTCAAATGCGGGTACAGATCAACCGTTACAAATACGCCTATTATGTTGTTATCGAATGAAAGACCTGCCAGAAAGTTATTGCACCGCTCGGCATATAGATGACCCTAAAAAACAAGTCTGCGATGACGAATTTGGTATTAAGACCAGTTTTATTCATTTTCATATAAGACCGACAAAACTTTCTAATGTTGAATATTTACTTGCTTTTATTGAAAGCGCAGATTTATATGGTAGCATTGAAGAAATAGTACAAGAACTATTCAGTACAATGATATGGTTGGGAATATCAGCCCCACAGGTCTATCTTAATATTTTCACATTTGGCGAACCGGTTTATAAAACACGAAACGTGAGTTTCCTAGATGCCTGTATACATTCAACAAAAGATAAGATAACGACCATTCATACCAACAATATTGAATGCGATGTTACACACATCAGCAAGAATTTTGAAAATTGTTTGCGTATATTTCTGAAAAATAAAAATTTGCAGTTTAACCCTTCTTGACAATTATTATTTTTCAAATGCCTCCCTCAGCACCGCCCTTACAAGCCTCTCCGCTTGTTCCTTTCGCTCCTTCGTCTGTAATTCCAAAGCATCAACCATAGTGAACAATTTTTCAACCTTGTCAACAATAACACGCTGTTCAGCAAGTGGCGGAAGGGGAATAGGCAAAATACCTAAAATTCCAAGATTGATATTTTTCTGTGCAGTGGCCGGGGCAAACTTTTCCAAGTTGGCTTTTGCTGTTTTTATAAAATAGTAAACATATTTATCTATCACCCTATTTATTGAAGCAAAACAAACTATGCTATCCGGTATACAAGCATCAAAATTTAGAAATCCACATTCGGCAATGTTTGCAGCAATAGTTATGCACAAAGTTCCCTTTTTTTGCATTTCACTCTGTTTTAGACCAAATTCATTGTAAAAATTATTTGTAGATACAATCAAGTCTTTATTAAATTTCGCATCCGACACATTACCTGTTTGAATAAACGGGTAAGTTCCATTCTTAAAAAGCATTACGTCATTTCTTGGCCTATGTTTTGATTTTCCTCGCTTTAAATTCCCGGTTTCCCCCAACCTCGTCCAAACCCACCCCTCCGGCAGCGCAAATGGAACATCATCCGGCTTAATCGGCGCAATCGGCTTTTCCTTTCTGATTTTGCCCTCACCAATCATTTTTTGCTTTTCAGCCTTAATTTTTTTCAATAATGCCGCGCCGTCATACTCAGGATCGCCTTTTCGGATAGGGTTATCCTGCCGCCAATTTGCGGTAAGTTTCCCCTCAATAGCTTCCTGCAAAATTGACTGGCGAATTCGTGTAAGAATGCCAAATTGAATAGAATTTTCAAAGCTGAAATTCTCAATCTCTTTATTCAAAATATTTAATTTTTCTTCCCAAATATTTTGATGATTAATACCAAAATAGGGAATTTTATATTCCGAGAACCTTTTTTGACTTATGGATTCTTTTGATGTACCGGCCTTTGTTCTCATCACAATATCTTTTTTAGAGATACAAAAATATTTTGGTAAAATTTGTAATTAATTGGATATTTCTTTTATCTTTTGCTTGCAAAATAAAACATAAGTCACTTGAAATAAATTTTCCTTTGAAATAATGACATCGGCCTAATGAACCTGAAGCAGCTACTGCATAAATTAACGCTTCGCAATCATGGGTATATTCTGTGTGCGTTTTCCAGTCGTTTGATGCGGTAATAAATGTAAATTCACCTGGAGTACATTTTGTACTCTGTAACAATCCTTTTTCTAAAGTAAATAATTCACCTATTGGTATTTTTTTCCAATCATCCATCGATCAACTCCAGAATCAGCATCGCAAGTTTCTCTACCTCTCCGTTAATGGTGCCGCTCATATGGCGGTGAATAGCAAGAAGTGTGCCGGAAGCATTTATTTTTACCGGCGTTTTGATGAGCTCATTTATCCTTTTTGTCGCGGCAGAGCTTTCAAAAAACAATAAATCGTCTTGATTTGTTATATCATGCAAATTGCGCAATACCCCTGTCGCGGGATCAGTGTATATATAATCAGGGTCAATATATTCATACACATTACGCATATTTTTTCCCCTTGGAAAATTGTGCTAATTGCTGCAAGGTGATTTTGTCACAGACATAATCGCGTATAATTTCAATGCTGTTTACTGTCGGCTCAAAGCCTTCGAACATATTTGATCCTATTGCGCTGGCGGCGCTTTCAAGGGTTGCGAGGTCGGGGAAACTCACACCCATCAGGGTAAGATTTTTTCGGTCAACTTCAATGGGTTTATATGCCATTCCCCAATTCCTTCCCAAGCTTCACCAGCAAGCCCTCACTCTTTTTGAATGAATCGTGAAGCATAGTCAAAAGCTCTCCGCTGGTATACGCCTGTTCCTCTTCCGGCACATGGGGATTCTTGATGTCAAGATTATAGCCTGTCTCCTGCAAGGTCTTTACCGAAACCTTCCATGCTTGGTCGTTTTCCTTGCGCTTGTTCCACCATTTTTTGAGGCTGTCAAATTCGCTTTTCACAATCGTCTTGGTTTTGGAATATGCTTTTACGCCTTCGGGTAGACGATGTTCCCAATACCAAATATCTTTGGTGGGGTCGCCTTTGGAAAAAAACAGCAGATTGGTCGCCACGCTGGCATAGGGCTGAAACACCGAATTGGGCAGGCGCACTATCGTATGCAGATTGCACTTGGTTAGCCATTCCTCGCGGATGCGGGCCTTTACACCGTCGCCGGTGAGGGAGCCGTCGGGAAGCACAATCGCCGCCCGGCCGCCTTCTTTGAGGTAGCGGATCATCAACAGCAGGAAAAGGTCGGCGCTTTCTGTGGTACGCAAATTGAGGGGGAAGTTGGTTTCCACCCCGTCGGTTACGGAGGCGCCAAAGGGCGGATTGGCAAGGATAACATCTACCCGGTCTTTGGCCCCGATGCCGGTATATTCGCGGTTGAGGCTGTCGGTGTAGTCGATGTTTGGGACTTCGATGTCGTGGAGGATTAGGTTGGTAACACAGAGCATAAAGGGAAGGGGCTTGAACTCCATGCCGTGAATCGTTTCTTCCAGTTTTTTAAGGTCCTTAACACCTTTGACATCCTGCTTGCGGATGTTTTCAATGGCGCTGGTTAAAAAGCCGCCGGTGCCACAGGCAGGGTCTAAAACTTTTTCGCCCAGGCGGGGGTTGATAATTTCAGTCATAAATTCGGTTATGGCCCGGGGAGTGTAAAATTCTCCGTAATTGCCCGCGCTTTGTAAGTCCCGCAGAATGGTTTCGTACATATCGCCGAACAGATGGCGATCTTCGGATACGTTAAAATCAATTTGATTAAGCTGATTCAGCACCTGCCGGATGATGGTGCCGTTTTTCATGTAGTTGTTGGTACCTTCAAAAATTTCCCGGATGATCAATGCCCGCTTGTTACCTCCG
>BNUV01000044.1 GCA_025997615.1 Spirochaetia bacterium | reverse complement strand
GGGGGGCGGGGCCGGGCTTGGAAATTTTTGTTAATACTTTAGGTTTTGGCAAAGGGATTGGAAAATAGTTACAATGGGTTTTATTAAAAAGGGAAAACTTTAGAAATAAGGAGAAAAGTAAGCGTATTTTTTATAAAAAGCCTCAAAGCAAGACAAAAAAAATAGAAACCCCCCCCCCCCCCCCCCCCTCACGCCTGTTAAGTAATTTCTTTTTCGTCGTCCTGGCTGCCCTTTTTATTACCGCCTGCCCCGACCCCGACCCCGTCCCCATCAACGACGTGGCGGTTACCGGCATCACCAATGTGCCAAGCGAAGCCACTGCCGGAACGCCTCTGATCCTTTTCGGTACGGTACAGCCCCTAAACGCCACCAATCAAAATATTATCTGGATGGTGAAAGACGCCGGGGGAACCGGTGCGACAATCAGCGGCAGTACTCTTAACACTACCGCCGCCGGGACCGTGACTGTAACGGCTACTATCGTTAATGGCATAGCGGAGGGAACCAACTATGCCCGGGACTTTGAAATTACCGTTACCTTTGTGGCGGTTACCGGTATCGCCGATGTGCCAAGCGCAGCCACCGTGGGAACGTCCCTGGACCTTTCCGGTACGGTACAGCCCTCAGACGCCACCAACAAGACGATAGTCTGGACGGTAAAAATCGCCGGGGATACCTCTGCGGCTATCGCCACGGGGACCAATACTCTTACTTTTAGTGCCGCCGGGACCGTGACCGTTACGGCTGCTATCGTTAATGGCACGGCGGCGGGAACCGACTATGCCCAGGACTTTGAAATTACTATTACGGGTGGTATTACCGATACCGACATCCTTGATCTCTCCGTCTACAGCACCGCCGCACAGATTCGCAGCTTTATGCAGGTCAAGAAAGCAAGTGGGGGAAATGACGGCACAACGGCGGCAAAGGCCATCACAGTAAAGGTTGCCAACGCCAATTTTGCCGGCGCCGCAACCATGACCCCGCTCTTGCAGGGCATTAACGCCTATTTTGTAAATCTGGAGATTATGAGCGGGACGGGTACGACCTTCCCTAACCTGAGCAGTATTACATCGGAGGTTGCCAAGGATAAAATTCTCTCCCTGGTCCTGCCCGAAACGATAACGGCAATAGCGGCAGGCACAGCGTACAACAATGGCGCATTTATCAGCTTTACCAGGCTGTCCAGTGTGAACTTCCCCGGGGCAGTCGCCATCGGCGACAGGGCCTTCTACAACTGCGCCAACCTGGCCAGCATCGACTTGCCAGTGGCTACCAGCATCGGCAACTATGCCTTCTACGGCTGCACCAACCTGGATAGTGTCAGCCTGCCAGTGGCTGCCAGCATCGGCAACTATGCCTTCTACAACTGCACCAACCTGGCCAGCGTCAGCCTGCCAGTGGCTATCAGCATCGGCGACTATGCTTTCGACGACTGCGCCAACCTGGCCAGCGTCAGCCTGCCAGTGGCTGCCAGCATCGGCAACCGTGCCTTCTCCGGCTGCACCAACCTGGCCAGCGTCGACCTGCCAGCGGCTGCCAGCATCGGCAACTATGCCTTCTACAATACCAGCCTGGCCAGCATCAGCCTGCCAGTGGCTGCCAGCATCGGCGACTATGCTTTCGACGACTGCGCCAGCCTGGCCAGCGTCAGCCTACCGGTGGCTGCCAGCATCGACGGCGGCGCCTTCTCCGGCTGCACCAGCCTGACCAGCGTCAATCTGCCAAAGGCTGCCAGCATCGGCAGCAGGGCCTTCTACGGCTGCACCAACCTGGCCAGCATCAGCCTGCCGGTGGCTACCAGTATCGGCTACCAAACCTTCGGAGACTGCACCAGCCTGACCAGTGTCAGCCTGCCTGTGGTTACCAGCATCGCCAACAATACTTTCGAAAACTGCACCAGTCTGGACAGCATCAGCCTGCCAGTGGCTGCCAGCATCGGCCTCTATGCCTTCCGCAACTGCACCAACCTGGACAGCATCAGCCTGCCTGTGGTTACCAGCATCGGCGAAGAGGCCTTCGAAAACTGTACCAGCCTGGCCAGCGTCAGCCTGCCAATGGCTGCCAGCATCGGCCTCTATGCCTTCCGCAACTGCACCAACCTGGCCAGCGTCAGCCTGCCAGTAGCTGCCAGCATCGGCGGCGCTGCCTTCGACCGCTGCACCAGCCTGGCCAGCGTCAGCTTACCGGTGGCTACCACCATCGGTAACGCTGCCTTCTACAACTGCACCAGCCTGGCCAGCGTCAGTCTGCCAGTGGCTGCCAGCATCGGCGTCCAGGCCTTCTACAACTGCACCAACCTGGCCAGCGTCAGCCTACCGGTGGCTGCCAGCATCGACGTCAATGCCTTCTACAACTGCACCAGCCTGGCCAGCGTCAGTCTGCCAGTGGCTGCCAGCATCGACCTCGGCGCCTTCTCCGGCTGCACCAACCTGGCCAGCGTCAGTCTGCCAGTGGCTGCCAGCATCGGCAACTATGCCTTCTCCGGCTGCGGCAGCCTCTCAACCCTTACTCTGCCCGCAACGCCGCCCACAAGGGATGGTAATCCTTTTGGTGGCATTGGGACCTCAGGCGCATACAAGGCCATTACCATCCGTGTCCCCACCGGCAGTTCCGGCAATTACAGTACCAGCCAATGGCCGCGGGGCAATACCACAGGCTACGGCGGCTACGTGAACGTGACTTTTGTGGAGTATTCAGGCAGTTAATAGTGGGCAGTAGAGGAAGGGAGGGAAACCGCCCTTCTTAACTGTCCATGCTAAAGCAAACTGCAAAATCGGCTATTGCGTCAACTTTGTTGACGATGCAAAGAATAATTTTTAAGGAGAGCGTATGAAAGAAAAGATGTATGTTTACAGTCCACGAAGTTTGCTGAAATTTTCAGCATCCCTACTGGTATTGACCCTCTTGGGGAGTCTTGTTTCCTGTCCTAGCCCATCTGTGTCTGGTGGGTCCACCGATTTTTATAAGGTAAGTATCGCCACCGGCATTACCGGCGGCACGATAAGCGCCAAGGATAGCGACTTTGAATGGGTTGGAGAAATTCCCAGCGGATCTGGCATATATATGGGAAGTACCATTTTCCTGTCAAATATCCCTTATGCCGGCTATGTTTTAGTCTACTACACAGTAAATGGAAAGCGGATTACCGGGAACAGTTTTACCCTGAACGGCGATGTTACGGTTAGCGCGGTCTTTACTAACAGCCCCCTCACGGTGACCATCGCTACTAACATAACCGGCGGCACGGTAAGTGCCAGCTTCTCCAAAGATGCGCAGGGTTATGGGTATGCGGGAACCACCGTTACCCTGTCAAATACCCCTGATCTCGGGTATACCTTCGACTATTACGTAATATACACGGAAGACGGAGCCCAGTTATACACGGAAGACGGAGCCCAGTTCCCCGGGAGCAGCTTTACCCTGAACGAAAACGTTACGGTTAGCGCGGTCTTTAACCCGGTTCCAAGCGGTACGTATTCGGTGAGCATCGCCACCGGCATAACCGGCGGCACGGTAAGCGCCAGCTTCTCCAACAGTGCGCAGGGTTATGGGCCAGCGGGAACCTCCGTTACCCTGTCAAACACCCCTAATTCCGGCTATGCTTTGGACTATTACACGGTAAATGGAGAACAGATTTCCGGGAACGACTTTACCCTGGATAAAAACGTTACAGTGAGCGCCGTGTTTAACCAAATAGTCTATGATGTAAACATCGCTACCGGCATAACCGGCGGTACGGTAAGCGCCAGCCCTGAAAGTGGAATCTGGGGAACCTCCGTTACCCTGTCAAACACCCCTGATCTCGGGTATACCTTTGGCTATTACACGGTAGACGGAACCTGGATCAACGGGAGCAGCTTTACCCTGAACAAAAACGTTACGGTTAGCGCGGTCTTTAACCAAATAGTCTATGATGTAAGCATCGCTACCGGCATAACCGGCGGTACGATAAGCGCCAGCCCCACCAGCGGACCTTGGGGAACCTCCGTTACCCTATCAAACACCCCTAATCCCGGCTATGCTTTGGACTATTACACGGTAGATGGAACCCAGATCACCGGGAATAGCTTTATCCTGGATAAAAACGTAACAGTGAGTGCCGTGTTTAACCAAATGGTCTATGACGTAAGCATCGCTACCGGCATAACCGGCGGCACGGTAAGGGCCAGCCCTGAAAGTGGACTCTGGGGAACCTCCGTTACTCTGTCAAATACCCCTGATCTCGGGTATATGTTCAACGGATACACTATAGACGGTGGACAGGTTACCTCCAATAGTAGCTTTACCCTGAACAAGAACGTTACGGTTAGCGCGGTCTTTAACCCGGTTCCAGCAGGTACTTACATGGTAAGGATCGCCACCGGCATAACCGGCGGCACGGTAAGCGCCAGCTTCTCCAAAAATACGCAGGGTTATGGGTATGCGGGAACCACCGTTACCCTGTCAAATACCCCTGCTGCGGACTATATCCTCGACCACTACACGATAAATGGTGAGCGGTTTACCGGGAACAGCTTTACCCTGAACGCCCACGTTTTGGTTAGCGCCGTGTTTGTCCGCACGAACCTGCCGCCCCCCATCGGAAACCCATCGGTGAAACTCTACCAGGACGGCAGCACGAACCCTCTAACTGAGGGCGGAAGCACCACCGTCAGCCGCGGAACGGGAACCACCTATACCGTCGGTATTGCCAGCGGTACTTACTCTGAAATCACCTGGTATTTGAACGGCAGAATTGTAGCCGGAGGGGCAACGGCGACGTCCATCACTCTGTTCAAGGAGACTAACGGCACCTACCTGGTAACGGTCGAAGCAACCCTGGCGGGACCGGGACAAGGGAAAAACACCGGCAGCCATACTTTTGTGGTTACAAATTAAGGAGGATAAAAAATGAAAACAGTAAAGAACATGGTGAACCTGGGGCTTGCGGCCCTTGTCCTGTTTGCGGTTACCGCGTGTGATAATTTCTTAAATATGCCAGAGAAAAACGATGCGGGTAAGAACGGGCTTGTCCGTATTTATCTGGGCGAAAAAAGCGCGAAAGCCAGAACCCTGCAGCCCGGGCAGGATGCCCTGGCGGGATACCGGCTGACCTTTGCCGGCGGCGTCGGATCCCAGGAGCCGGTAGATATTGCCGGTACAAACTACGCGGATGTGTACCTGGATGACGGAAGTTGGACCATAACCGCGAAGGCTTACAAAAAAGACGGCGTAATAGGCCAAGAATCCGATAAGGTCGCCGAGGGCAGCGCTGCCATAACCATTTCCAACGGCAAGGCGGAAGGTGCGCCGCTGTCTATCATTCTGAAATCGGCCGGCGAGGGGAACGGCACATTGCGTTACAACATAAGCTTTTCATCCGGCGTTACCGGCGGCGAGCTGAAGCTCTGGGATATAGAGGACGCTGCGGTAAGCGGTTTTGGAGACAACGGGGTTTTGACCCTCACCGCTTCCGTGAACAGTTCTTATACCCTTGCCGCGGGCCGTTACATTGTTGAGGCCAGGCTGACAAACAGCGCAGGCAATGTGGCAGCCTTTCGCCGGGAAGTGGTGGAAATATGGGCGGATACGGAGAGCGCTTTTGTCCTTTCATCCGGCCAGAACTTGAGTTCCCAGCAGATAACGGAAGGGGTGTACATCGGGATCGTCTCCCTTGCCGGAACGGCGGTGGATTTAACCGGAGGCCGACCTATCCTTCTTAATGCTTCCGGATATAGTAACCTCACCAGTATTCTCCAAAACCAATATAAGATTTCCTCCAATACCGGTACCGCCCTGTTTTACGGGGTACACCGGGCGCTGGCGAATCTCAAGACCAATGAGACAAGGTATCCGGCAAACCTGCACTCGGTGAATCTGATTACCTTTACCGACGGGCTTGATAACGCTTCAGAAGGGCAGGGAAACGCGGCGCCAATTGAAGGTTACGCGCCGGAAGATACCCCGGCTTATGCGGCTTATGTTCAGGGGGAACTGGCGAGCCGGTTCATAGCGGCCAAGCAGGTTAATGCCTATTCGGTGGGAGTACGGGGAAGCGATGTAACAGACATAAGTGTTTTTCAGAATAACCTGCAAAGCATCGCCAGCGACACGGGAAAGGTTCAAGTGCTGGCAAATTTTGACAATTTACAGACAACCTTCGCCGAAATCGCCGACGGCCTGAATATCGTTGTACAGACCGGTACAGCCATCACCATAAAAACCAGTCTGCTTGGTAACAATACCAAAGTCCGTATGACCTTCGATTACGTTACGAACGGAGCGGCCTCGCAAAGATACATTGAAGGTACGATAAGCAGAACGGGAACGGGAGCGGATCAGAAATATGCCTTTACCAATATTACCTACCGGGGCGGGCTTGGCTCTGCGGCGGGGAGCGGGCCTATTGCCGGGACAATAAACGGCACGGAAATTAGTTTCCGTTTTGAAAGAATGGAAAATTATGATCCCGACCTTGATAACGCGTATGTTCAGCAGTGGACCCAAAGCCCAGGTTCAACAATATGGAGCATAGATAGTGAGCAATCGGGGAGCGGTCAAGCGGAAAGCATGGTTGAGGAGCGTTCGTCCATTATTTATCTGGTACTGGATAACAGCACTTCTTTGGACGCCACGAATGTCAATCAGATTAGGAATGCGGCAATTGAGTTTCTCGACTCACTGTACCGTACCTATACGGTGAGCTATTCTGCCGGCGGGGGTACCGGTACGCTGCCGCCTGAATCTCGAAAGAAGAAAAGAATTGAGATCAAGCTGCCTGTACCAAGTAAACTGATCGCCCCTGCGGGTAAGACTTTTGATTGCTGGGTTAATGGGGCAAATACCTATCAGCCCGGCGATAGTTATACCGTAACCTCGAATGTAACCTTTACCGCCCAGTGGAAGGATGGCTACACCGCAAGCATCGCCGCCAACATCCCCGGCGGTACGGTGAGCGCCGACAAAACCTACGGATTGTGGGGAACCATCGTTGCCCTGTCAAATACCCCCGCCACAGGGTATGACTTTAATTACTATACGGTAGCCGGAATCCCGATGGCCGGGAACATCCTTGCGCTGACTGCCAACGTTACGGTAAGCGCGGTCTTTAGTCCCCAGGGTGCCGAACGCTTCAATGTAACCAGGTGGACTAACATCACCGGCGGCACGGTGTATGTCAGTACCACCGGCGGAATAGCGGGAACCCCCGTTACCCTGTCAAACATCCCCGCATGGGGATATGCCCTTGATCACTACACGGTAAACGGAGACCAGATCGAAGGGAATACCTTTACCCTGGATGGTGATGTTACGGTAAGTGCGGTCTTTAATAGAATTGCGGGAGAGGGGAAGATTACCATTGTTGACCCCTCCTTGCCGCAGGAGGAGACGGTGGGCGGTATTCCGGCGTCCATAGACATTTCCAGATCCGGGCCCAGTGATACTACACATACGATCCAGATAACCGGCTCCTATACCCGGTACGAATGGTATATTGATAGCCGGCAAAAAAACCCGGATTCCGGCAGCGGCGGTACGGCGTTGACCCTGAACGCGGCGGATTATGGAGTTGGAAACCATACCTTGACGGTGGTGGTTTACAAGGGAACTGTTCCCTATTCAGCGGAGCGCTTGTTCACGGTTAGTGAATAAGCAAAGGAGTAATCAGCATGAAACAGAGAAGTTTGTTAGCGGCGGCATTGGTAAGCGCCTTGTTTTTGGCCGCGTGCAGCAGCCCATGGGGGGAAATCCCCGTGGAGAAAGGGCCCGTCTCCGGTATGGCCGGCGAAACCGGGTGGGTGCGGATACAGTTAGGTTCCCCCGGACGAACCGCCCTGCCGGTGACGATGGGGGCTATTAGCGAATATAAACTGGAGTTTTTCCCCGGAGCGGAAACAGGAGAGTTCAAGAGCGAGACTATTACCGGAACAACGAAGACCGTTGATCTGATAGAAGGCTCCTATACCCTCATAGTAAGCGGCCTGGATGCTTCCGGTAATTGTCTGGCCGAGGGCAGCGAAGAGTTTTCCATTACGGCGGAGGGGGAGACCGAAGTGACGGTAAACCTGGCTCTGGTCCAAAAAGGCGAGGGGACCCTGTCTTATAGGGTAAACTTACCCGGCGGCTTAACCCTGACCCAGGGAAGCCTGCGGTTCAGCTCCCTTTCCGGGGGGGGCGAACCGGAGCCGGTGTATCTGGACGGCAGTTCTTTGAGCGGTACCGTACCCTTGGCTTCCGGCTATTATCTGGTAAAGCTTGATCTGTTCGGTACTGTCAGCGGAACTCCGGTGTCCTTTGAAAAGGCCCTGATAGCCCATATCTACGATTACCTGGAAACTCCGGTGGACTACACGGTTGAGGAAACAGATTTCAGAGATAACCTAACCTACTACGAGGCAGGTACCAGTGCGGAGTTTAACACTGCTTTAACCGCGATTCAGAGTGGCGCCGGTACTGAAGCCATGATCTTTATTACCGGGAGCTTTTCCTCTCCCCCCGTCTCCCTGGCCAACGCCGCTTATAACGGCAAAACCATAACCATAAGAAGCAAAGGCAGTGCCGTCCGGACGATTACCCTCAGCGGCTCCGGTTCTCTCTTTACGATAGGCTCTAGCACCGTTGCCCCTACCCTGATCCTGCAAGACCTTACCCTCAAGGGGATTAGTAGTAACTCCTCTAGCCTAGTAAGGGTATCTGGGGGGACCTTCGTTTTGGATTCCGGTGCTACCATCAGCGGGAATACCTCCGCTCGCGGCGGCGGGGTGTATGTGGAGAGCGGCGGAACCTTTACCATGAGCGGTGGCACCATCAGCGGGAATACCGCCTCCTCCTCCTACGGCGGCGGCGGGGTGTATGTGGAGAGCGGCGGGACCTTTACGATGAACGGCGGCGCCATCAGCGGGAATACCGCATCCAGCGGCGGCGGCGGGGTGCTTGTTGACGGTGGAACCTTTACGATGAGCGGCGGCACCATCAGCGGGAATACCTCCTCCTCCTCCGCCGGCGGCGGGGTGCTTGTTGTCGGTGGAACCTTTACGATGAGTGGCGGCGCCATCAGCGGGAATACCGCATCCAGCGGCGGCGGCGGGGTGTCTGTCGGCGGAGGAACCTTTACGATGAGTGGCGGCGCCATCAGCGGGAATACCGCATCCATCGTCTCCGGCGGCGGGGTGTCTGTCGGCGGAGGAACCTTTACGATGAGTGGCGGTGCCATCAGCGGGAATACCGCATCCTCCTCCGGCGGCGGCGGCGGCGGGGTGTCTGTCAACGGTGGAACCTTTACGATGAGCGGCGGCGCCATCAGCGGGAATACCTCCGCTCGCGGCGGCGGGGTGGTTGTCAGCGGTGGAACCTTTACGATGAGCGGCGGTGCCATCAGCGGGAATACCGCCACCGCCTCCTCCAACTCCTACGGCGGCGGGGTGTATGTGTACAGCAACGGAACCTTTACCAAAGCTCCCGTATCGGGCACTACGAGCAGCGGTATCATCTATGGTTCTGAGGAAACCGGTACTGACGAGGCGGGTAATCCTTTGAAGAATACTGCCAACAATGGTTCTTCTGGCTGCGGTTCTGCGGTGTATTACAGTTCGGCGAAATACAGGGATACTACCGTGGGAGAAGCGGTTAGCTTGTCCACCGGCAGTAGCGCAAACTGGACGGATCCATCAGTATCAATACAAAATATAAGCTACAGCAGCGTGTCAGGCGGTACATGGACCCTTCAAGGTGATGGGAGGTATAAGTCGCCCACAACAGCCAACAGCGCTACAACAAAAGAACGGGTCAGCTTTACCAGCACTGCGGCCAATGCGTTGATAGTGATACAGCTTGACGTGTCTTCGGAAAGTGGTTGTGACTTTGCCTTTATCAGCACGCTGGATAATGCTTCCGCTACTCTTAGCAGCGGCTATTATACGGGCAGCAAAATATCTGGTACCAACTCGGTAACGATAACCATACCGGTACCAACGGTAGGCAGCCATTTCGTTGAGATAGGTTACGGGAAAGACGGCTCAGATACCGTCGGTTCCGATTGCGCATGGTTCAAGGTCATCGAGTAGGTGCCAGGCACCGAATTTAGAAACACAAAAGGAGGACCCCTTGCATGAAGACGTCAAAATCACCATCTCCCGCCTGGGGCCTCCTCGTTTAGTGTTTCTCCTGCTCCTTGCGGGAATGGCAATGCCGGTCAAACAATTGTCCTTTCTGATACTGTATTTACATGGACGTGGACTACAATGTTGGGGACAGTTTTGCTATAAGTATCGCAAATGGAAAAATTACATTTACCGGATATGAATATACAAAACAGTAATAAACGGCACTATGCCACCTGTGAGACGGTACTTCGTAAGAGAATCTTTCATTCACCTATTTGCGGGTTGCCATACAGCGCGTTTTGTGCTATACTTTAGATAGTACAGAGGTGCTTATGGCAACTACAGCAACACAACAACCGCAGATGGGTCTCAGCTTTGAGCAGGTTTGGGCAGCTATCATGAAAACTGAAGAACAGATGCAGAAAACCGATGCCCGTATCGACAAAATGGCGGAAAAAGTGGATGACGTATCTAAAAATGTCGGTGGTCTGAATCGGTCGATGGGAGAACTCATCGAAACGCTCATAGCTGCCGGACTGTGGGAGAAGTTTGATGCCTACCCCTATAATTTTAGGCGGGCGTATCAGCGTATTTACCTGTTCGATGAAACTGACCGCAAACTCACCGATATAGATGTTTTACTCACAAACGCTGAGTATGTTATGGCGGTTGAAGTGAAGCGCGAGTTGGATAAAAAGGATGATGTTGATCACCATCTAAAACGGATGGAATTGATACGCAAATATCCGCCCGCCGAATGTGTAGGAAAAAAACTGCTCGGTGCAATGGCCGGAGGCACGGTTGACCCCGATATACAAGCTTATGCTCACAGTGTTGGTTTTTTTGTGCTGGAATTGACGGGAGAATCTGTTCGGCTTATTGAGCCGCCTCAGAAATTTGAGCCGGGGCAATGGTAGGATAGGAGGCACGTCGCGCCGTCCATGGCGCGACTATTGGTAGCTGCGTTTTTACGACACATAACAAGAGGAAGTGCCGCCATCTTTGGCATCACAAATCAAAAGATTTCTGAAAGGGCTGCGCAGGTGAATTCTACAGGCGTTTTTGCCACCCCGGACCCGCTCTCCGCTGAGACTGAGCCTGATGGTGATACTTTGAATTGCCCTTGACAAAGCCGGAACAATCACTATACTAACAGAACATGGGTAGCCATGAGGAGGAATGATGAGCGCCAGAATTAGGCTCAAGAAGTTTGGCACGAAGAAACGGCCCTATTACCGGATCGTGGTGATGGACATACGGGCCCCCCGGGACGGGAAAACCATCGAAGAGGTGGGGCTTTATCACCCCATAGAGGCGGAAGACAGGCAAATTTCCTTTGATGCGGAAAAAGTGTCGGCCTGGCTCAAGAAAGGGGCCACGGTGAGCGATACAGTCCGCAAGATTCTTAACAAGAAGAACTTTGCGGTTTCAGTGTAGGGATGGCTGAAAATAGCCATCACGGGAGATCCCATGGAAAAAGATCTGGTTGAATATATCGTAAAATCCCTGGTGGATGACCCCGCGGCAGTGTCTATCAGCGTGGTTGAGGGGGAACGGTCCACGATCCTGGAACTCCGGGTGGCGGAGGCGGACACGGGCAAGGTCATCGGCAAACGGGGCCGTATTGCCAAGGCTATCCGGACGGTCCTTCAGGCGGCCACCGCCAAGACCGGCAAGCACACAGCCCTGGAAATCCTCGGCTAAACCCTGTCAAAGCCCATGAATACCCACCCGGAGCAGTTTGTCACCGCTCTGACGGGGGCTCCCTTTGGCCTTAAGGGCCATATCAAGGCGCGGCCCCTTTCGGGGGAAATCGAACATCTATTCAAACTCGATTCGGCGCTGCTCCGGCAGGAGCGGGGTGGTAAAATCACCGAAAAACGGTACGAAATCGAGGAAACCCTTAGTATTCCCCCCCATGCGGCGATAAAATTCCGGGGAATAGACAGTCCCGAGGCGGCCAAGGCCCTGACCAACGCCGAAATTATCATCAACAGGAAAGAAGCGGCGCCCCTTGAACCGGGGGAATTTTATGTGGAAGACCTCAAAGGGATGGAGGTGGCGGCGGCCTGGGAAGGGGAGGGCGGCGTTGTTTTGGGCAGTATCACCGGTTTTGTGGAGGGCGGTGGCGGCGATTTGGCGGAAATCAGGCTGAACGACGGCTCTTTGCGGCTTGTGCCCTTCAGAAACGAATTTTTTGGCGATGTTGACGGGGAAAAGGGCCGCATCAGCCTCCTTGTACCATGGATTTTGGAATGACATACACGGTTTTATCCCTTTTTCCGGAGATTATCGACGCCTATTTCGCCAATTCTATCATGGCAAAGGCCGTAGACCGGGGCATTGTGGCGTACCGGAACATCAATATCCGGGATTTTGCTCTGGACAAGCACAAAACCTGCGATGACGCCCCCTACGGCGGCGGCGCCGGGATGTTGATGCTGGCGGAACCCCTGGGCCGGGCCCTGGAATTTGCCGGGACTGGTGCCAGGCACCGGGTAATCTATCTTTCGCCTTCGGGAAAACCTTTTACCCAGGCTTTGGCGGCGGAATTGGCCCGGGAAGACGAACTGGTCCTCCTTTGCGGGCGTTACGAGGGGATTGATCAACGGATTATCGACCTTTATGTGGATGACGAGATTTCCATCGGGGATTATGTGCTTTCTTCCGGGGAGACCGCCGCGTTGGTGCTGATTGACGCCACTTACCGGCTGGTGGAGGAGGTGATCAGCCCGGCATCGCTGGAGGAAGAGAGCTTTTCCGGGGGGCTTTTGGAGTATCCCCAGTATACACGGCCCGAAGTTTATGCTACACTAAAAACGCCGGAGATTTTGCTTTCGGGGCATCACGAGAATATCAGGCGGTGGCGGCTGCGTAAGCGGGTGGAAAAAACTCTTGCGTTGCGGCCGGACCTGATACTTCGGGGGGAAGAATCGGGAATTTTTGATGAAGAAACCCGAAAAATTATTGCCGAACTGCGATAAAACGATTATACTAAGTTGAGGTGGAATGATGAACGAAATAAAAGCGATTGAAGCTGCCCAGATGAAGAGCGAAGTGGACGATTTTAAGGTGGGTGACACCGTAAAGGTCCATTTCAAGATTGTTGAAGGTAAAACCGAGCGGATCCAGATCTACGAGGGTCTGGTGATCGCCATGAAAAATTCCCGTTCCGGGAAGACCTTTACCGTACGGAAAAATTCCTACGGCGTGGGGGTCGAACGGGTGTTCCCCATCCATTCTCCCCGGATTGCCCGGGTGGAACTGGTCCGTCCCGGAAAGGTCCGCCGGGCGAAGCTCTACTATATCCGTGACAAGATCGGTAAGGGCGCCAAGATCCGGGAACTTATTTCCCACAAAAAAGTGCAGGCTCCCGCCGCCGCTGCGGAAGCCGCCGGACCGGCCCAGAGCTAACGTTTACGTTTGTAAACCCTGTTCTCCCTCCGGCTTTTCCGGTAAACCCGGGGGTGGGAAATCCTATTACAGCGGGTTCTGCCTCGGCGGGAAGTCCTGTCGGGTTGGCCGGGGCCGCTCATTCAGCCGTTTCGCCTGAATCTTCGGCAGTTTCCGCGACTCAAACTACCCTTAAAAGTTTAATTCAAAGCCTTGGATTGCCCCAGGATAGGCTTTCGGCCTCGCTCTTGGGTTTTATTCGCTATTTTTCACTGCCCCAGGATGCGGGCCTTTTGACGGCGCTGCGGGGGAATGTTTTGACGGCGGCTAAAACGTTGCCGGGCAAAAATGCCTCTGGCGTGCGTGGGCAAGAAGCTTTGTCTTTGGCTGCCGCCGCTGCGGAGAGCAAGGGCGTGGGGCTTGACGCCGAGGCCCTGCGGGAATACGCCGCCGCCATTGACCCGGACGGCGGTGGCGGCGATGATACCGATACCGAGGATCATCGCCGGGAAGATCCCCGGAAGGAATCCCCCGAGGCAATCCGGGAGGCTGCGGGGAAGGCCGAGGGGGAGCGGCCCCTGTTGGGCGTTCTCAACCGCCTGCCCGGCAAAGATGGGAGCCGCTGGATCGTGCTGCCCTTCACCCTGGACCGACCGGGCCATATCATCAAAGTGTCGGTGAGGGCGCTTTTAACCGGCGATAGGGCCCCGTTCAAGGCGGAAAGGCTGGGGATTGATGCGGTGGTGGAGGTGGCCACAGATGCTGCCATCGCCGCGGCCGGGAAAAGACGCTGGTTGTTTTTTCTGGACCATGGCGGACAGCCTGGCTCCCATGCGGAACTCCGGGTGGACCCGCCTTTGGCGCCGCCGTCGATGGGATCACTGCAAAAAGAGCTGGCGGAGGCGCTGGGGCCCTTGGCGGAATCGGTGAGGGTTTCCGGAGAACCGGCCGAAAACTCCGGTTTTGGGGCGGACTGCCGGGACGAAACCTTGCTTTCAGTGGATCGGGCGGTGTAATATGAAAATACACCGTAAAACAGCGGCGGCCATCGGGTATAAGAGCGAGGAAGGCCTCCCCCGGTTATGGGCCTTGGGGCAGGGCCGGGAGGCGGAACGGATCATAGAACTGGCCCGTCAGGCGGGAATCGACATAGTGGAAGACCCCGTTTTGGCGGGACTTTTGGATGCGGCGGGCCCGGGCTCCGGCCTTAAAAGCGGGGAATATCTCCCGGCATGGTGCTGGGAAGCGGTGGCAAATATATTGGCCTTTGTTTTATCGAAGGAAAACGCATGAAAAAGATTCCGGTTAATATTCTCAGGGCCGGCCTGGTTTTTACCGAACCGGTTTTTATTGATGATGATAATCTCCTGGTCCCCGCCGGGGTGGCGATCCGTGAAAAAGATATAAAGCAACTCGCCGAATGGGATATTACCGAGGTTTTCACCAACGGAAGAGCCTCTGTTACGATGCCGCAGAGGGCGGCGCCGGAGGGACCTCCTCCGGCAGCGGGGCGGGGAGAAAGTTACCGGGGCTATCTGGACCTTATCCGCCGGATGGATTCGGTTTTTGCCGATATTGGCGCGGGGCAAAAGGTGGATATCCATTCCGTGGACAGCATCGCCGCAGACCTTTTCCAGGGGGTTTTGGCGGAACGGGATATTATGATGGGCTATATCCTTGGCGGTGATGTTAAAGACCTGGACACGGCAAAAAATTCCGTCAATACCGCCATCCTTTCGGCCCTTATCGCCGGGGAGCTGAAATTCACCCATTACCGGATTTTGCAGATTGTTACCGGGGCGCTGCTCCACGATGCGGGGATGCTCAAAATTCCCCGGGAAATCGTCGCAAAAAGGGGCGGGCTTTCGGCGGAGGATCTCAAGGCCATGCATGATCATCCCCTCCACTCTTACCAAATCGCGGTGAAGGAACTGGGGTACCCCGGGGAAGTGGGGGACATTGTCTGGCAGCATCACGAAAACTGGGACGGCCAGGGCTATCCCCGGCATCTTTCCGGGGCAAATATAGACACCGGCGCCCGGATCGTCTCGGTGGCCGACGCCTTCGAGGCCATGGTTAGCCAGAAGCCTTACCGGAATCCGCTGGTGGGGAATCAGGCCATCAAAAATCTGCTTTCCGATAATTCCAGCCGTTTTGATCCGGAGATCCTCAAAATTTTCATCAGGGTTATGGGAATTTACCCCATCGGTTCTGCGGTGCTTCTGAATAACGGCATCAAGGGATTGGTCATCGAAGCGCGTCCGGATTCGCCTTTGCGGCCGAAAATCCGCGGGGAAACGGGGCAGATAATCGATCTTTTGACTGAAAAAGGACTTTTTATCACCAAGGCGCTGGACCCTAAAGAAATTGCCCTCCCCAAAAAAAGCTAACTCTGGCGCCGGGAAAAAGGGGGAAGACCGGGCCGCCGCTGCCTTGGTGGAGGCCGGCATGACGATTATCACCCGGAATTTCCGGTCCCGTACGGGGGAGGTGGACATCGTGGCCCTGGATGGGGAGGCTATCGTCTTTGTTGAGGTAAAGGCCTGGTCGTCCTACGGCATAGAAAATCTGGAATACGGAATAAATGAAAAAAAACAGCGCCGTATCATCGAAACCGCTAAGTATTTCCTTTCGATTCATCGAAAATATAACTATATGGCCGTTCGTTTTGACGTAGTGTTTGTCAGCCCTGATGCGATTACCCATCTTGCATCAGCCTTTATGGAGCGTGTATGATTGTGGTGCAGGGAGGGAGCCGTTTAGGTTCCTCCGAGTTGGAAATTTTACGCAAAAAAATCAACAGCGAGGATTATCTGCACGAAGCGATACATCGTATTGCCATGATATTAAGCAACGAACTTTTGGATTTGAGCGGGGGGGGGAGAAATCATGAGCGGCAGCGGAAAAGGAGGCACTAATAACCGGCGGCGGCCATTCAAACGGCGGGAAAAAGACGGTGAAAATTGGCAGGCATCCTCCGGTCAGGGGAAAAAAGGCGGCGATAAAAACCGGGATACCCGGGATAATCCCCGGTTCGATAAAACCCGCGGCGTCATGTTTGACCGGCCCAAGTGGAGCCCCCCGAAAATGCCCTCCGAGCCCATCCCTACACCGGACTGCCCCTACTGCGGCAAGCCCGTTAAAGATATAAGTTCAGCCATGACCGATAAAAACACCGGAGCGCCGGTTCATTTTGACTGCGTTCTTGCCCGGCTGGGCGAAAGCGAAAGGCTGGAAAAAGGGGATGCCGTTGCTTACATCGGCGGCGGCCGCTTCGGTATTGTTCACTACAAAAACCCCCAGGATATGCGGAATTTTGAAATCAAACGGATATTTGAATGGGAAAACAAAGATCAGCGGGCTGATTGGCGTAATAATATTAGCGATCACTATTCGATGACATAATGAGTAAAAAAACTAAAAATACTACTGATGATGAAATCCCGGACCTGCAGGATCTGTCGCCCCTTTCCGGGAATGATGATGATTTTCTCTCCAGCCAAAAAGTAATTGAGAATCACGATCTTCTGGAAGAAATCGGGGTCTTTAAGCGCATTGACACGCTGAAGCAGGAGCTCCGCAACAGCCGGCGGCTTCTTGTCGGCGCCCTGGATATTTTTAATCGCACTTCCATTGATGCAATTACCGATGCCACTGTTTCCCAAATTACCGATCGTTTTACCCCGGCGTTTTTGCTTTTCCTGTGGAAGCCCCTGCAAAGCCGCCGGGAAATTTCCATCCGGGGTTACAAGGATTATAATCAGGTGGACCTGGGCGTCAGCATCGACAGCTTTGATGCCTTTGAAGATTTTTTCCGGCAGTACCCCAAGCCCATCAACTTTGATCTTTTGGCTTTTGAAATTGAAGATAAAGCCGCGCTGGCGGTTTTTGATTTGGCAAGGCCGGAGCTTGTTATCCCCATATTGGGGCCGTCGGGGCTTTACGGCTTGATTCTGGTGGGCTCCAAGCAAAGGGAGGCCGGTTACGATCAGGACGAGCTGCTTTTTATGCAGCAGCTTATGTCGTTTGTGTCGCAGGCCATACAGAACCATCTGCACTATCAACAGTCACTGCGGGATGTAAAAACCGGCCTCTTTAACCACGGCTATTTTATCACCCGGGTGGCTGATGAAGTTGCCCGGTCAAAGCGGGGCAACTATGCATCGGCCCTTATCGTTATGGACGTGGACAAGTTCAAAAATTTTAATGACAATTACGGTCATCTGGCGGGGGATCGGGTGCTGGAACATCTGGCCCTGACGCTGAAACAGGAAGTTCGTACCGATGACGTGCCTTCCCGTTTTGGCGGCGAAGAATTTACCGTGCTGCTGCCGAACACCGGCCGGGATTCGGCCTGGGTGGTGGCGGAACGGATCCGTACTGCCATTGCTGCCATGGTGGTGCCTTGGGAAAAGCCGCTGCCCCAGGTGACGATAAGCATAGGCGCGGCTGTTTTTGACAAGGACGCGGCCCTGAACCCTGAAGAAATTATCCAACGGGCCGACTCCGCCCTGTATGTTTCCAAAGAGCAGGGCAGAAATCGCACCACTATCTGGAGTCCGGAGATGAAAAAATGTACGGAATAATCGGCGCCATGGAAGATGAAGTAAAATTACTCAGGCATTGCTTGAGGGATGCCAAAACCGAAACGGCGGGGGAATTTGAATTCTATATCGGAAAAATTTATGACCGGCCCGCCGTGGTGCTCCGTTCCGGCATAGGCAAAGTTCAGGCCGCCGTGGGCTGCGCTCTTTTGATACAGCGTTACAACCCAACCCTGGTGATCAACACCGGTTCCGCCGGCGGCATAGATCCGGGCCTTGTTATCGGGGATGCGGTGGTTTCAACGGGCCTTCTGTATTACGATGTGGACGTAACGGCTTTTAACTATGCCCTGGGGCAGCTCCCCGGGCAGCCCGCTGTTTTTCCCGTGGCCGAAGATTTAGTCAGCCGGGCGGAAAAGGCCATCGACGCTCTTAAAACGGAAAAAGTTCTCCCGGAGGATTTTAACCACCTCCGGGGCATCATCGCCTCGGGGGATCAGTTCATGCACCGGCCCGAACAGATAGCTGCCCTGCGTAAAAATTTCCCCGAAGTAAAGGCCGTGGAAATGGAAGGCGCCGCCATTGCCCATTGCTGCAAACTTTTTAATGTTCCTTCGCTCATTATCCGCGCATTATCCGATGTGGCGGGGACCGAATCCCCGGTAACCCACGATGAGTTTCTTGCGATAGCGTCGAAACACTCGGCGGAAATTGTCCGCCGCATTATCAGTAATATGTAAGGAGTATTTCTCATGGAGAAAATTGCCAGTTTTCAGGTTGATCATTTAAGGCTCAAGCCCGGTGTTTTTGTTTCCCGGAAGGATCGCTTCGGCGAAACCGTACTCACGACCTTTGATCTCCGTTTCAGGGAACCGAACAAAGAGCCCGTGATCGATCAGCCCGCCCTTCATACCATCGAACATCTGGGCGCTACTTTTCTCCGCTCCCACAAAACATGGGCAAACCGGGTGGTCTACTTCGGCCCCATGGGCTGCCGCACGGGCTTCTATGTCATCCTTGAAGGCGATCACAGTTCTGCTGATGTGCTCCCCCTGCTCCGTGAAATGCTGGACTGGATGATAGCCTTTTCCGGCCCTATCCCCGGAGCCGCCGCGGCGGAATGCGGCAATTGGCAGGAGCAGAATCTGAACATGGCCCAGTGGGAAGCCCGCCGTTATGCGAAAATCCTCGAGAATCCGGCGAAGGAAAATTTAAACTACCCGGAATGAAGAAGTGCCAGCCCAAACTGCATTTCCCCGGCTGTTGAAACAATTAATGATAAATCGGTTTGTTTTTGAACCTCTTTGTCGTTTTCTGCCCATGCGGTATTTATACCAATAATGCAAAATAACATAACAAGGGCGATTTTCAATTTTTTTCCCTAAAGCAATTTGTATAAGCAAATGGTAATTTTGCGCGAATTATCATTGACGGCGGTTTTTAGTTTTTTCCACGGGCCGGGACTGCCAGTGCCGTTCCAGTTTGATTTTGCCACCGGTTCTTTTGGTAGGCCAAAAATTCCCGTGTCAAGTTTTTCGTTACCGTTGGTATCCTGAAAGGCCGTTACCACATAATCCCCCGCCGGAAGATCGATTTCGACGGATAATACTGACGTTGCGGGATCAAGTTTGAATTTGCTATATGCTTCATCGTTTTTGTACGATGTTTCGTCGGAATAGACCGCCACATACAGTGCCCCCTTTTGGACGCGCACATCCTGTATTTCAATGACAACAGGAATATCCGCATATACTTCTGAAATGCCCAGTAACAACAACCCGCATAAAAGCGTGAATTGTTTCCGCAGTCTGAATATTTGCCCCATCTCCGTCTCCTTAGTTTGTTTTTCGTGCATAATACGCCGGATACCATTTTTGAAACCATATAGTGAATATTCCCATGGCGGTAGTTCCCACGGTATTTACCAGTATGGCATACATATAAAAACCCGTTGCCATGAGCAAACAGCATACCGCATAGGTAATACCCCAGCTTATGTCAATGATTTTATTTGTTTTGATGAAAAGCGGATTGGCATAAGCCGCCTCGTTGCCGTAGTCTTTTGCAACATACAATGCGCTCAAGGGTATTTTTGTACACAGGGATGACACAAGCCACATGGCGGCAAAAATGCCATAAGAAGCTGCCAGTATAAAAGACAAGGGCAGATAAAGAGACGCGATGCTTAACGCAATGACGCTAAAACTGCTGATTGTGTCATATTTTGTTAATGCAAAACTATGCGAAAATAACGGGACTGATGCCGCAGCGATAATCGCGATATATGCCCCGAATTCGGGGAGTACATTAATCACCGTCCAAAACACCATAAAGGGGACGATGCAAAACAGTAAAGAGCGCTTTTCCGGTTTGTTTTGCATTTGTACAGGGCGGGCTGATTTTCCGCCAGCCGGGGCGCCTCCAAAATAATCATCCCAATGGATCATCAGGTTAAAATCGCCGTGCACCCGGTATTTATGCTGCATCAGGGCGTCCTGTCCGCTTATTTTACCCCGGGCGATATCCTGCCACACCGAAAGCGGCGTTTCGATGCGGGTGGTGAAGGCGTGAAAATTATCTGTCAAAACGGTATGTCCCTTGTCGGTCATAATGATCTGACAGGTTTTACCGGTATCGGTATAGTACATTTCTAAAACGCGTTCTTTATCATCTACTGCATGATACAGCGCCGCCATTTGCCGGGTAAAACGCAAGCCTTCATCTTCGCGGGCCGGCATATCAGAATCGCCGGTATTCCAACTGGCGTCCGCCATTTCTTCAAAAGTTTCTTTTGAAAACAACAAGTCCTGTAAAGCGGCTTCCGTCTCCGTTTTTATGCCGCCCTGCATATATTCAAAGCCGGCCTGTTTAACCAATTCCAGATACTCATCCGTTCGTTGCCGCAATTCGGGAACGCGAAACAATTCTCCTTGTCCGCAAACGATGCTTGTATAATTGTTTTTCCCATATATGTGGTCAAACAGATTCCATACGCCGTCGTAGTTTCCCTGCGCGGAATAGAAGCCGCAGGTTGAAAGAATGACGTGCCGCTTCCCGCTCATGTCGTAGCGGGAAGGATGACTGCCGGAACCGAGACCGTCCGGGCGTTCCCTCATAAACGGCAGGTTAAGCGGAAGCAGACGGTCTATAAGGTTTTTTAGTATCCCCGGAACCGAATAGTAATAGAGCGGAAAACTCCAAATTACCAGGTCCGCTTGTATATATTTTTCAAGAATGCCGCTCATATCGTCCGCGATGATACATTTACCCGGCGTTTTTTCCCAGCAGCAAAAGCAGCCCCGGCACGGCTCAATGTTTTTTTGCGAAACGGTGATTGTATCAATTGTATCAATAGAAAGATTTTGAGCTGCGGCGGCGCCGTCGATAAAAGCCCTGGTCAACTTAAAGGTGTTGCTGTTTTCGCCTTTCGGACTGCCGTTTAATACAAGTATGTTCATTTTTTCTTCCTTGTTCCGGCTTGTTTTTTCATAAGCAGCAGCATGGAATCCGCCCACTGGGCTATCGCCTGGTAATAACTCTCTCCAAAAAGCATAACCATGCGCCAATACCCGGCTCGTTCCGGATTTGCTACCATGTTTTGATATTTATCCGCATTTTCCGGCACAATCCTCATGTTTTCCAGCGCCTTAGTACAGGAGGCGCGGACATCTTGCAGCATGGCTGCCGTGTGTTCCGGCGGAAGTTCCCCGGAAAAAAAGAGGCGCATTAAAAACGGACTGCGCACATGGAGCATATCTTCCACAGCTCCTTCCGGTGAGGCCAGCCAATTCATAAATTCCTTTTTTCCGTCGGGAGTAAGGGAGTACCATTTTTTATTCGGTTTATCGGTTTGAAATTCAATTTCCGATGTTATCCACCCCGATTTTTCCATGGCGCCAAGTTCCCGGTAAATTTGGCTGGTCTGCCCCCGCCAAAAAAACGCCAAAGAGTCCTTGAAAACCTTGTCCAGGTCATAGCCGGACATTTTCCCATAGTTCAAAAGGCCGAGTAAACCGTATTTGAGCGACATATACTATCCTTGTTCTATAATCTATATTAATAGTATACCACAAGTTGAATATATATCAAGTAAATTATTAAAAAAATTACCCCTGAATGGGACCAGCAATTCAAAAATTCAGCTCTTCGCTCCCTTCTTTTTTGCCGCCGGTTTTACTGCTGCCAGTTCCGTTACGGCCTTGAGCAGGTCGGTGTCTTTGGCAATTTCGGAGATGGTGGCGGGGAGACGGTAGGTCCAGTTAAAATCGTTAAGGGTGCCTGGCACGTTGATGCGCTCGGCGGCGGGATCTTCGGCGTACCATTTGGGCGACAGGTGGAGCAGATCCTGAATCTGGAAAACCCTGAACCGTGAGGCTGCGGAGGCGGTTTTGTAGAGGATAATTTTTGCGGTGCCGGGGTTGTAGACTTTGGGCAGGGAAGGGAAGCCGATGAAGCTGCAAAAGCTTTCGTGATCTGCCTCTTTGTCCCACCATTCCCGCAGGGTGGAGCTGTCGTGGACCGCCGCAGTACAAACGCTCAATTCGGGGTAGTCCTCAAAGGGCACATAGGGCTGATGCTCTTTTTCCCACTCCCGGAACCAGCGGACCACCCGCAAGCCGAGAATGTTAAGCTTGGCAAGGACCTTGGGCACGCAGTCCGGCACCGCCCCCAAATCTTCGGCGCAGGGCAGCATGGAGGACGATGCGGTCAGCACGGACAAAAGTTTTCTGCCCCCTTCCTCCCAGATTTTTTCGGATTCTTCGACCCGACTTTTCAGCAGGGCTTCCAGACGTTTTTTTTCGTCCTCCGAAAAGGTACTGTAGGCCCGGCTTTCTTTGTAGAACCACAGGGGGAAAAATTGTCCCTTTTCGTATTCCAGGAAAAGCCGGTTCTGCCAGGCTTTAATCAAATAGGTTTGAGCGGCGGGATGCAGATTCAGGGCGCAGATGTCCTTTTCACCGGTGATGGACTTTTTGAAAAGCCAAAGCTCCTCGCTGCCGATGCGATCCAGCACTTCGCCGAAGATCCGGCCCGCTTCCCGGGCGGCGCCATCGGCATCCAGGTTGTCCCAGCCGTTCCGGATGTCCCGCAGGGCGTTCCAGAGCTCGTGGGTGGGGATATGGGGCTGGGAAATCCAGCGGATCCGCCCTTCATCAAAACCTAATTCCTCAAAGTCCTTCAGCGTTATCGGGATATAGGGGATGTACCGGCCCAATATAGAGGAATTATCCTGCCGGGGGGAGGCCCAAATGCGGAAAAACCCTAAAATATGATCAATCCGGTAGGCTTTGTAGTATTTTTCGGCGCTTTTAAGCCGGTTCCGCCAGAAGGTATAGTCGTCTTTGGCCTGAGTGTCCCAGTTGTAGGTGGGAAAACCCCAGCGCTGACCTTCGGGGCTGTACATATCCGGGGGCGCCCCGGCGGAAAGGTGCAGATTAAAGTATTCGGGATGAGACCAGACATCGCAGGAATCCTCGTTCATCAAAATGGGCAGGTCCCCTTCCAGAAGAATCCCCGCCTTGGCCACCGCCGCCGCCGCTTCGCTGAACTGCTTGTCCAGGGCCTCCTGCAGCCAGACCCAGAAAAGGTGTTTCCCCTGGAGTTTTTTATCATCCCACCGGGCTTTAATATCCGCCGCGGTCACTTTTTGATTATCCGGCCATTCCTGCCAGCTTTTGAGATCGTTTTCTTCTTTAAGCTCCCGGTAGACAGCCCAATCTTTTACCCAGGGATTTTTCGTAATCCAGGCGCCCAGGCTTCCGGATTTCGCCCCTTCGGTAATTTCCTTCTCGTTAGCGTCGTAAATTTCCCGCAGGAGGCCTAATTTGGCTTTAAGAATCTTATAATGATTAAACCGGACCTCTTTGTTGAATTCTGCCGCTATGGCCGCCAGTTTATCTTTGAATTTCGCCGCCTCCGGCAAATCGCCAATCCGCAGATACAGGGGATGCAGGGCAAAGGCAGTTAAGCTAAAGTAGGGAGAACTTTCGTAACCGGTATCATTTACCGGCAGAAGCTGGATCAGGCCCACGCCCATTTTGACGCAAAGCTCCGCAAACTCCGGCAAATCGGGAAATTCCCCTACGCCTATGCTTTTTTCAGTCCGCAGAGCCCCCACGGGCACCACCGCGCCGATCAACCGCTTCCCCGTGTTGTTATCCGCCCCTGTTTTTTCCTTACCGCCGGCCATGTCGAGCCCCCCTGAACATCAGATTTTGAAAGTACTGTAAGTATAGCAGAAAAAAACAGAGTCTGCTAGCAGTTTGAGGGGCCCCTTACACATTCAAATGCTCAAAGTCGTGCTGCAGGCTTTCTTTGATGTAGTGATAGAGGTTTTTTTTGTGATGGTCGTGGAGCATTTTGGGGTCCGTCAGGAGGATATAGATGTCTTCATCGCCCCGGCGGTTCCCTAACAGCACGGCATCGGT
>BNUV01000043.1 GCA_025997615.1 Spirochaetia bacterium | reverse complement strand
GTGATGGAAATAACATTGGTGGGAATGTAGGAAGAAATATCCCCCGCCTGGGTTTCCACGATGGGCAGATTTTTCTGGATTCTGAACTTTTCAACTCCGGTTTCCGCCCCGCCATCGATGTGGGGCTTTCGGTAAGCCGGGTCGGCGGTTCAGCCCAGAGCAAGGCCATCCGTAGAATTTCCGGAAGGCTGCGGCTGGATCTGGCACAGTACCGGGAGATGGCGGCCTTTGCGCAATTCGGCAGCGATCTGGACAAAGCTACGCAGGATAAGCTGGCCCAGGGAGAACGGCTTATGGAGATGCTCAAGCAGCCGCAGTTTTCCCCCTATCACCTTGAAGAGCAAACGGCGGTTCTTTTTATCGCCGTGAATGGCTTTCTTATGGATGTGCCGCCCCGGGAGGTGCACGCTTTTTTGCAGGGCTGTCTGGCGCATCTTAAAACCCAGCATGGTCATATTCTGGAAGAAATCGCTAAAACCGGGGCCACCACTACGAGCCTTGAACAGGAGATGTCCCGGGCCGTGGAAGAATACAAAGGTTTAAAAAAGTAGGGCTATATGGCAAATTTACGGGATGTCCGGTTACGAATGAGGGCGGTCAGGCAGACGCTGCAGGTTACCAAGGCTATGTATTTAATCTCCACGGCGAAACTGCGGCGGGGCCGGCGTATTTTGCAGGACACCGAACCGTATTTTACCCGGATTCAAAAATCCATGTATGATATTCTTTCCGGTGCCGGCGGCGTGCAGAGCGATTTTTTTGGCCGCAAAAATAAAGTCAGCGACACGTATCATACCGCCATAGTGGTGATCACCAGCGACAAGGGATTGGCCGGCGGCTACAATGCCAATATATTTCGTTATGTGAACGAGCTTTGTACAAAAGTAAAAAACCCCGTGCTGATCCTTCTTGGCGCCATCGGTTATCGTTATTTTGCCAATTCACCGTATCTGATCCTGGAAAATTTTTCTTTACATTCCAAATTACCCGATGTGGAAGACGCAAAAGAAATTGCCGATTATGCCGTCTCCCAGTATCTGTGGGGTATGTTTGACGAAATGCATATCGTGTATACCCACATGTACAGCGCTATAAAACTTCTCCCCGCGGATAAACAAATTCTTCCCCTGAGCGCTGAACGCATACAGCAGGAGCTGAGTGAAACCGGCAGCGAAAAACGGGTGGAGCTTCAGTTTGAATATCTGCCCTCGGAAGAAGCGGTTTTTGATGCACTGGCGCCGCTTTACATAAAAGGATTGATCTACGGCGCCATGGTGGAAGCTTATGTGAGCGAGCAGAGCGCCCGGATGAGCGCCATGGATGAAGCTTCCAAAAGCGCGGAGGATATGCTTTCCGATCTGCAAATCAGCTACAACCGTGTGCGGCAGGCGGGAATTACCCAGGAAATGTCGGAAATTATTTCAGGTTCCTCGGCCTTGAACGTTTAGGAGGATAATAATGGCGAATGTTGGTAAAATCACCCAGATCGTAGGCCCCGTGGTGGACGTGCGTTTTGAAGAAAATCAGGTCCCCGGAATTTTGAATGCCCTGGAAGTAAAACAGGCTGACAGGACCGTGGTGATGGAAGTGCTGCAGCATATAGGGGACAACCGGGTCCGCTGCGTCGCCATGTCCGCCACCGAGGGCCTTTCCCGGGGGCTGGACGTTACCGACACGGGCAATCCCATCCGGGTTCCCGTGGGCGAAGAAGTGCTGGGCCGTATGTTCAGTGTTACCGGAAAGATCATCGACGACCGGGGGGCCTTCACCGCCTCCGAATACGCGTCGATACACCGGAACGCTCCGGGCTTTTCCGAACAGAAGCCCGCCTCCGAGGTGCTGGAAACAGGCATAAAAGTTATCGACATGATCGCCCCCTATGCCAAGGGCGGCAAGATTGGCCTCTTCGGCGGCGCCGGTGTGGGCAAGACTGTTATCATCATGGAACTGATACGGAACATCGCCACCGAACACTCAGGCTACTCGGTGTTTACCGGCGTGGGTGAGCGTTCCCGCGAAGGGGCGGACCTCTGGAAAGACATGAACGATTCCGGCGTTATTAACAAAACCGCCCTGGTTTTCGGCCAGATGAACGAGCCCCCCGGCGCCCGTATGCGGGTAGCGTTAGCGGGACTTACCATGGCGGAACATTTCCGGGATCAGGGAGGCCAGGATGTGCTCCTTTTTGTTGATAATATTTTCCGGTTTATCCAGGCCGGCGCCGAAGTGTCCGCCCTTCTGGGCCGCATCCCCAGCGCTGTCGGTTATCAGCCCACATTGGCCAACGAGATGGGGGCCCTCCAGGAACGGATCGCCAGCACCTCCAGGGGGTCCATCACCAGCGTTCAGGCGGTTTATGTTCCCGCCGACGACCTGACCGATCCTGCGCCGGCCACTACCTTTGCACACCTGGACGCTACCACTACACTATCCCGTAAAATCGTTGAGCTGGGGATTTATCCTTCGGTGGATCCGCTGGCTTCCACTTCGCGTATTCTGGACCCTGCGGTGGTGGGCGAGGAACATTACCGCACCGCCATGCGGATTCAGCAGATTTTGCAGCGTTACAAAGAGCTGCAGGACATCATCGCCATTTTGGGTATGGATGAGCTTTCCGTGGAGGACAAACTGGTGGTGTCCCGGGCCCGCAAGGCGCAGCGGTTTTTCAGCCAGCCGTTTTTTGTGGCGGAAAAATACAACGGTATGCCGGGCCGCTATGTGCCGGTAAAGGAAACGATCCGGGGCTTCAAGATGATCCTCGACGGCGAATGTGATCACATCAACGAGCAGGCATTTTTTATGACCGGCAGCATCGACGACATTTTGGAAAAGACCAAGCCCGCCAATTAGGCAATCAGGCCGAGGAATTTATGGCAAAATTGTATTCGTTTGAAGTGCACACCCCCTACCGCCTCTTTTACAGCGCGTCCGTGGAGGCCATTTCCCTGACCCTTGTTGATGGTGAAATCGGCGTGTATGCGGATCACTCCCCCTTTACCGCGCCGGTAAACATGGGAATTTTGCGGATAAAAGATAAATCAGGCGAATGGAAACCGGCTTTTATCACCGAAGGAATTCTGGAAGTAAAAAACCACAAGACCGTGCTGGTGGTAGACGCCGCAGAATGGCCCGATGAAATAGATTACGACCGGGCAGTGGCGGCAAAAGATCGTGCGGCGGAAGCTTTAAAATCGGCGGTCTTACGGTTTGAAGTTGACAATGCCGCCGCCAATTTGAAACGGGCGGAAACCCGGCTCAAGGCTTACGGGCTGCGGAAGGAAGAAGCGGATAAGGCCGGGGCGGTGTTATAGCTCTACGCCTGTCCGCAGGATTTCTTTTACAAAGGGGTTGTCATTGTATAGCGAAGAAACCGGAAAAGCATTTGGCTCAAAAAAAACGCCTTTGTATTTTCCGCCGAGTTCTATCAGTTTGATAATAATATCCGTTTTTGTTTTGCCATTAAAATTTTCCATAAAAAAGCATACATCAATATCGCTTAGTTCTGTAGCGGTTCCCCTGGCATAGGAGCCATACAAGAAAGCTTTTTGCACAGGAAAGCTACGTCTAACATCATTTGCATAATTTTTTATAATCTGTCTCATTTCTTCAGTGTTAGAAGCCATGTAAAAACCTCCCTGGTTTGTTTTAGCAATGATTCAGCGGTATCCAGATCATATTGAGCATGATCCGCTAAAGCAATACTAAAAAAGCTCTCTTGACCGTAGATTTCACGAACCTACGGAGAGGCTGACCCTTTTTGAAACAAAATACAAGCCCCTTCTAATTCTTTCTTATCAATCCCCCAATTTCTGCTGAACTGGGCCAAAAGTGAATCTGCCAAATGCATAAACTTGTCAAAAACCGGTTCGCCGGGCGGAAAGATTTTTGCGGTTATTTCGGGGAAGGCATTCCGGTTGATGATAATTTCCCAGAAACGGGCGAAGTTTTTTATCTTGTCGAGGCGGGTGGTATCCAGGGCGGCGGTTTCCAAAACTTCGTAGGGCGGCTCCGGCGCATAACGCATACCATGGGTTTCGGTATGCCGGCCTATAGGCGTGCCGGGGAGATATTTCAAAATGCCTAATTGTATCTCGAAGGGCAGATGTTCCGCCGGCGCTTGCTCGGGCTGTGTTGCAGCGGCAGCGGCCATCCACAAACGGTCGAAACCGGCGCCGAAGGATTGCAGGTCTTCCCCCGGAAGACCTGCAATAAGGTCCGCATGGACAATGGCCCCGGTTTCCCGCCGCAAAAAGGCAATGGTTTCCAGCGCATCATCAGATTCGCCCGAGCGGTTGATCAGGGCCGCCGTTTCGGCATTGAAGGTCTGGATGCCGATTTCCAGGCGGAGTTTTCCCGGCGGAAAATGGCGGATAACCTCACGCAGCTCCGGGGGAAAACGGCCGGGGATCATCTCAAAGTGAACGCAATCAATCTCTGCAATACGTTCCAGAAAAAATTGCATGATGCAAAGGGCGCGGTCAATATTGAGATTAAAGGTCCGGTCCAGGAATTTAAAAGTTTTTGCACCCCGGTTAATCAGATCATCCATGTTTGATAAAAATTTTTCCAGGGGGAATTCCCTGACCGTTTTATCAAAAGAGCATGGGGACCGAATAGGTCCCGGGGACCGAGTAGGTCCCTGGCAAAATTCACAGCCGAAGGGGCAGCCGCGGGAAGCTTCCACATAAACCAGTTTCCGTGTCAGGTCTTCACCGGTATACAGGCGATAACCCGGATCGATAGTGGCTAAGTCCGGCGGCTGGGCATCGATAAATTTACCTGAACTATTTGGAATTTTTTTTATAGATTTTCTATCATTCAAAACCGCGCTGCAAAGCTCCCTGAAGGCATTTTCCCCTTCGCCCCGGATTATAAAATCCGCATGACGAAAAATTTCGGCGCTTTCCGGCAAATGGGAAACTTCGGGGCCGCCCAGCACAACCACCGGCGCTGGGGGAATTGATTGCGGCGCGGAATTTTCATTCGTAGAATTTTTCCATTTCGCTTCCAGTTGTACAAGCAGTTCCAGCGTGTTCAAGTGATTCCAGATCGAAACAGAGAGGCCGAGAATTTTTGGCGCCGCTTCGTAAATGGCATTTATTTTTTCTGTCAGGGGCTGGCGGAGGGCAAATTCCAGAATCTCTGCGCGGGTTTCGTATTCACCCAGGTTTGCCTTGAGCAGCCGCAGCGCCAATGAGGGATGTATCCACTTGGCGTTAATCGTGGAGAGGATTATTTCCATAATTTACGGCGCCGAAAAGGTCCAGGGTTCCGGTGGTCCACTCGTCCAGAGCCTCCATGACCAGACGCTCCACCTCTTCCCAGGAATCCGCCCGGGGGCCGGGAAGGCTCCGGTTGGTGGAATTGCTGAATACAATGGTCCTGCAGCCGTGATCCCGGAGAGAGATAACATTGGCCGGAGCGTCATCAATGTATACATGAGCGCCCACAGCGCCTTTATCATTCATAAAACAAAGATCCCAATAGGGAATGTCCCAGGTATCAAGCCAGTCTACGGTTTGAGTGATCGATGTGCGGTGGGAGTATTTCAGAAAAAGCCGGTGGGTGATGATACGGATCCTGATGCCCCGGTTGGAAAGTTTCCGCAGTGTTGAGGGGGCGTTTTTTATGGGTTCCATATCACGAAAAAGATTCCGCTGGGTAACGGCAAAACGGTGAAGCCGGTCGTAACCGCCGTGTTCGGCGATGCCCCATTCATCAAGACCGTAACTTACTTCGGGGCTAAGTTTTTCGATGGGCATATCCAGCCAGCCGGCGGCGATGCGCCGCATGGCGCCGTAAAAATCGCCCACCACACCGTCCAGGTCCACGCCCAAAATAAAACTGCTTTCGTCCATGCCTTCCTCACAATACTTTTGAAATAAGGATCACCACACTTCGTTCTTTGAGGAGATAGGAATCCGGCGCAAGCAGAGTTTTTTCATTTCCCGCTCCCAGAATATCTTCGGGAGAACGCAGCCCCGTATCCACGGACCGCACCCATTTTTTCCCCGGCATGGGATCGCAGACTTTAAACCGCACCTGTTTTGGACCGGAATTAAACATGATAAAGAAATCGTTGTCGTCCTGATCCGCCAGAGTATCCGCCTTGCTGCCGTCCATCCTGAGCGCCAGGCAGTATCCAATTTTATCCCACTTGGGCACTTCGCCTTTTTCGTTGAACCAGCTTATATCAGGGATAGCGTTATAGTTGCCGCCATGACCGGTGTAAAATTCAGGCCGCATAAATCCCGGATGATGGCGGCGGAAGGCGATCATCTCTTTGACAAACCGGTAAAGGCCCGTATTTTTTTGCAGCAATGACCAGTCGTACCAGGAAATTTCGTTGTCCTGACAGTATGCGTTGTTGTTGCCGCCCTGTGTCCGGCCAATTTCATCGCCGCCTAAAATCATGGGCGTGCCCAGGGAAACCATCAGCGTGGCGATAAAATTTTTTACCTGGCGTTCACGGATACTATCGATGGCAGGGTTGATCACGGGGCCTTCGTAACCGTAGTTGCAACTGTAGTTGTTCTCCCCGCCGTCACGGTTTTCTTCACCGTTGTCATCGTTGTGTTTACCGTTGTAACTCACGAGGTCCCTCAAAGTGAATCCGTCGTGGCTGGTTAAAAAATTTATCGAGTGGAAAGGCTTGCGGCCGTCCCGCAGATAAAGATCGGAGCTGCCCGAAAGGCGGGTAGCCAGATGCTGCGTTTCGCCGGGATCGCCCCGCCAGTATTTTCGTATGTCGTCACGGTAACGGTCGTTCCATTCCGCCCAGCGGCCGCCGGGAAACCAGCCCACCTGATAGGCGCCGCCGGCATCCCAGGCTTCGGCGATAATTTTTGTGGCGCTTAACACGGAATCTTCGGCGATCAATTCCAATGTGGGGGGATTTTCCATCAACCGGCCCAGCTGATCCCGGCCCAAAATCGATCCTAAATCAAAACGGAAACCGTCAACGTGCATTTCCACCACCCAGTACCGGAGGCAGTCCATAATAAAGCTCCGTACAATAGGGTGATTGCAATTTACCGTGTTACCGCAGCCCGAAAAATTTTGATAGTACCGCTGGTTTTCGTTTAAAATATAATAGATCGTATTGTCCAAACCGCGGAATGAAAATGTCGGCCCTTGTTCGTTGCCCTCGGCGGTATGGTTAAACACAATGTCCAGAATCACCTCGAGGCCGGCCTTGTGAAGTTCCCGGACCATTTCCTTAAATTCCCGCACCTGACCACCGGGGCTTTGGTCCGCCGCATAGGAGCCCTTGGGGGCGAAAAAAGCCACCGTGGAATAACCCCAGTAATTTGTCAGAGTGCCGCCGGTCCGGGGATTTATCCGGGGAAATTCCCGCTCGTTGAATTCCTGAATGGGGAGAAACTCAAGGCTGGTGACGCCCAGGTCTTTGAAAAAAGGAATTTTTTCGATGACTCCCCGGTATGTTCCCGGATGCTCTACCCCCGATCCTTCGCAGGCGGTAAGGCCCTTAACGTGGGTTTCGTAAAGCACGCTGAAACGTAATGGATAATTCAGAGGCCTGTCTCCCTGCCAGTCAAAATCATCATCGTCCATCACAATGCACCGGGGCTGTTCATCCGTATCATCATAATAAGAGTAGGAAAGGTCCCGGCCCGAGGCGGCAGGATCGTAACCCAGACATTTGCCGAGGTCCCAGGAGCTTATGTCCGTGACGGCCTTGGCGTAGGGGTCCAGCAGGGCCTTGTTACAGTTGTAGCGGAACCCCTTTTCGGGATTATACGGCCCCTCCACCCGGTACAGGTAACAGGTCCCCGCCTTGAGACCCCGGATGGAACAATGCCAGATATCGCCGGTTTTGTGTTTTTCTTTGGGGAGGAATATCTCCGTCCGGGGACTTTTTTTATCGGCTGATTCAAAAAGGATAAGGGATACCGCCGAAGCGTGCCGGGAGAAAACGGCGAAGTTTATCCCTTCGCCCGTGACCGTCGCACCCAGGGGCAGCGCTTTTCCCAAGTCTACAACAAAATTGCCAAATGCCATGGATTAATTGTAGCACAATTGGGCGGAACGGAAAAGCTCTACGAATTGGCGGGGGCTGATATTCCGGGCCCCCAGAAGGTCCTTGTAGTCCAGCGGCATCCCCAGGTCCAGAAATGCAAAGCCCGTTTCTTCCAGATACTTCACCATGAGGATCATCTGGACCGTACCCGCGTTGGCCTCGTCGTAATAGCCTGAGTAACTGGTGTAAACCCTGCCGGAAACCACCCCGATTTCACCGGCCCGGAGTTCCCCTTCACGGTAAAGGGCAAAGGAAACCGGCCGCACCGGGGCATCGTCCAGGAGCCGGATCTCGCGGAGGATTTTTTGCAGCGGCGGAGTGATCCAGTCATCGCCGTGGATCGCCACACAGCGGTCGAGGATACGCTCAAAATCGCAGTTGACCCGCAGTTCGTACCGGGGCAAAAGATGGCGTATGCTTCGTTTTACATGGAGTTCCGGGAAAAAAAGAGCCGAACGGACCAGGTGAAGTTTAGGCAGAAGGATAAAAGTTTTTTCTTTTTCGGCAGATGCACCGGCAGTGTCAGCGGCATCACCGTCATCTTCATCATCATTAAGGGCCGTTGACATGAGGAGAAAACCCGCCTTCATAAGACGGGCCGCAAAAAGTGGATCAAAATCCCAGGCTACGCAGAATTCTTCGTCGTATCCGGTGTCCAGCAGGGCATCCACCACTGCATCAAGATTATCAAGGGGAGTTAAATATGCAAAACCGCCGGAAGTGTAACGGATAAACGGCATTGCCGGAATTTATTCAATGACAAAACGCTTGGAGGTATTTACTTTGGTCGGATCGTTGGCATCTTCCTCGGTATGGGTAACCGCCTTGACCTTGAGCTTGACCTTGTTGATGGCGCCGGTTCGTTTCATGTTGAGGATGTAATCGCCCATTAACTTATCCGTCACGGCGATGTGGGTCAAAACCCAGTCTTTTAGATAGTGGACAAAGCTGATGGGCGTAAATTTCTTGCCGTTTTTGAATTCCTCCACCTCGTGGAGCACTTCCTTCACAAAATCGGTGTGTTCCTTCTTGTGGGAGGGAAGGCCGGGGTAGTTGATCCGCTCCATGACCTTTTCCTCGGTGCCGAAATGGTACCCCACATAATCCACCGTGCCCCGGATAGTCCGCATGAAGATCACTTTTGATGATTCCTTGCCCTGGATACAGGAGGTGAAAAGCTTATTGGTCAGATTGATAAGCTCCTTGTGCTGCTCATCAATCAGCGGAATTCCCACAGAATATGAGCTATGCCATGTTACTATATTATTATCAGCCATGGGACACTCTCCTTTGTAATACTAATGGTCTAGCACAGTTCAAAAGGAATAGCAAGGGGGGATCAGGGAATTTTGCATTGACAAAGGCTCCGGTCCTGTCTAGAATTAAAGGAGCTGTTAAAGGCCCCGGTTTTTAACGGTTCCAAGGAGCAGGACCCAATGGCATCAACTATTGGCATTAAGATCGCTAATGGCGAATTTTATTCTCTGGTTGAAGAAGATTCTCCGGTAAAAAAACGGCTGGTTTTGACCACGGTTCACAACAAGCAGCGCAGTGTTCAGATCGATCTGTACCGGAGTTTTGTCAAAACTATGGCGGATGCCCAGTATATCGGGAGTCTGGTGGTGGAAAACATCAAGCCCCGGGCCAAAGGCGAGGCCTCCATCGAAATGATCATCAGCTCCACCGGCGATGGGGATATCTCGGCGGAAGCGGCGGACCTGGACACCTCGTCCAAGGCCCAGCGGCAGTCCCTCAGTGTGTCCCTGAAAACACTGGACGAAGAAAACCGGGACTTTGAAATACCCGATTTTGATTTGGATACCCATGAACCGCCTCCCCAGGGGCTTTATGAAAAGGCTTCGGTCATAAAACAAAAGAAATCACGGAAATTTCCCTGGGCTTTGGTGATAATCATTATCGTGGTGCTCCTTCTCGGCGGGGCGGCGGCGGTCTGGTACTTTGTGTTTGGCGGGGAGATCCCCGCCAATTTGCCCTTTTCTTCCAAAGGAACGACGGCGCAGAGCGTCCCGGTGGCTCCTCCCCCGGTTTCCGCCCCTCCGGCTCCTGAACCCGCCTCGGCTCCAACGGTTCCGGTGACTCCCGTGGCGGAGGCTCCAAAACCTGCCGAACCGGTGCAGGTGATCCGGGCTCCCGCAGCTCCGGCCCCGGTGGTCCAAGAGGTCCCCGTCAACCGTTCCCGGCGGTCGCCCCCGGTGGCGTCCTACAAGGTTCCTTCTACTATTCCCAAAAACGGGGTTGCCTATAAAATTCGGTGGGGTGATACCCTTTGGGATATTTCGGAGGCTTTTTATCGGAATCCCTGGCTTTATCCACGCATTGCCCGGTTTAACAATATCCGTAATCCGGACTTTATTATTTCCGGGAGAACGATCCGTATACCGCCCCGGAACTAGGAATTTGTCGCGCTTTGTGCGCCGATTCTGCATCTTTTTTACCCTCCTTTGCGGCTTTTCCTCCTGTGGAAAGGCCCAGGTGTTGGATCTGCCGGTCCGGGAAGCGGCGGCTCTGCTCAAAACCGGAGACACGGCCTTTATTTTGAAGGCTCCCGCAAAAAGAATGGGGGAATTGTCACGGATTTCCCCTTCGGCGCCCTTTTACGCCGGGCTTTTGGTCCGCCAGGCTGATGCAGATGGGGCTGAAACTTTGTCGGCGAACCTGTCGGCGACCTTGTCGGCGGCCCTTTTTAAGGCGGCTTTGAACAGCCCCAACGGCCTTGTGCGGAACGAAGCGGCCAGGGAGCTTATCCTCCCCCTGCTGGAAAAGAAAATTCCCCCGGAAGAAGTTTTGGTGTTTTTACAGGATAAAAAGCCTTATGAAATATCCGCCTGGGGAGCGGCGCTTTTCAGCCTTGGATTGTACGAAGAAATCCGTAAATTCTATGAAACCAATGCCCCCGCAACGCCCTGGGACCGGGCTTTTTTATCGCTGGCCATTTTGAGGGTTCAGGAGCCGGAAACAGATTATGCCGCTGTTTTTTTTGAAGGTGTCCCCGGCGAGGCTTGCCGTTGGGCTCTGGAGGAGGGGCAAAAACTGGATCCTCCGCCATTGACCGGGGCAGAAACCGCCGCCGCCCTGGGCCGTATGGCTGCGGCCCGTTCGTCTTTCGCCGAAGCTCTGCGGTTTTTTCGTATCACCCTGGAGATTGAGAAAGACGAGCAGCTTTTTCTCCGGTACCCCGATTTGGCAGGCGATCTGGGCCGGGCCTTTCAGTTTGCCGGCCAGGGCAGTGAGGGTTTGAAACTTTTCACCCGGTGGGAGGCGGAACTGGCGAAAAACAGCGACGGGGACAGGGATCTGCATTTCAAGCTGCTTTACTACATGGGCAGGATGGCCCGGCAGTTGGGCCTGCACAATCAGGGGAACGATTTTTTTGACCGGGCGCTGGCCTTTGCGCCGGATGCGCTCCAAACCGACGCCTGTATCTGGTACATCCTCAACAGCACGGTAATCAACCGCCCCGAAACCGCCGCCGCCCAGGTAAAGGCCTATCTGCCCCGCTGGAACGACGACGCTTATTTTGCCGATATTCTGGACCGGCTTATCCGCTACCTCGTGTCAAAACGGCAGTGGAAAACGCTGGAGGAGATTTTTGCCCTGATCCGCCCCGGTAACGACGGCGTGAACATCGCCAAATGTGCCTGGATTTTGGGACGGGCCGTGGAGGAGGGCTTCATCACCACTGCCGGCGGCCCTGCCGGCGGCAAAACCGAGACCGCCGACTCTTTTTTCAAAATAGCCTTTGAGGAGGGCAGCGCCTCGTTTTATTACCGGGCATTGGCGGCATCCCGGCTGGGCGATTCTGTTACCCTGGCCCCGGACGATCCGGCTGTTTCCGGGCTAAGCGATGATACGGAATTTTTCACAGGTTTTTTTGAATACGGCGGAGCGGCCTTTGTGCCTGCGTATTTCGAAGAATGGGGGGAAAAAGTTCCCGTAACGGCGATGCGCCTGGCGGCGGAAAATTTTGCCGCCGAAGGCCGGTGGTCTGAGTCCATGCGGCTGGCCGCTTCGTATATGGGTCGTCCTGGCTACGAGCTCAACCGCAGGGATCTGGAGTTGAACTATCCCCGGCCCTTCAGGGATTTAATTGAAGGAAACGCCGAAAAGGCGGAGCTTTCCCCGGCGATTCTCTACGGCCTTATCCGCACCGAAAGTGCCTTTGCCCCGGGCATTAGCTCCCGGGCCGGGGCGGTGGGCCTTTCCCAACTGATGGATGCCACGGCTCGGGAAATGGCGGGGCGGATCAGTCGGCAGGGGGGCCCCGATTACCTTGCGGGGGACAGCCTCGACCTTACCGATCCGGGGGTGAACATCCACATAGGGGCCTATTACCTGGGTTACCTCATGGACCGCATGGGGAACCCCCTGGCGGCTCTTTTGGCCTACAACGGCGGTATGGGGCGGGTCCGGCGCTGGCGGGCCGCCGAAGGGGCCTTGCCGGAGGACCTTTTCCTGGAGACCATCGAATATGCGGAAACCCGCGAATACGGACGCCGGGTGCTGGCGGCGGCGGCGGCCTACGGTTATCTTTATTATGATATGAGCATGGAAACCGTAATTGCCGATATATTTAAGTAGATGGGTGTAATCTCTTTTTTCAAAAATTTCTTCAGCCGTGATGATTTTCACATACGGATCATCGCCATCCTCTGTGCTCTTGCCCTGGGGTTTTCGGCGGTCCTGCTGGGAATTTCCATTGCGGCATCCCTTTTTCATATTCCGGGGATTTTTTCCGCTCCGGGGGATTTCCTCGCCAATGCCTACGGGATTCTGGCCTTCTTGATCCCGGCCTACATGTTTTTCGCCGCCATTTTGTTGATAGATCCCCGGTACCTGCCGGGCCGCATCTTCGCCCTGAGCTGTTCGCTGGCGCCTTTTTTCACCCTGGCCGTAGGCTTTTCCTTTACCCGCGACTACGATGCCAGGGCGGCGGATTCGCCCATTTTGACCCTCATCGGAAAAGCGGGTTTCAGCTTTATTATTGTCTTTTTGACAACCATGGAAGGCCTCCTGATCGCGGCCCTGACCTATATGTTTTTCCCCAGAAAAGGCCGGAAAAAACCGGCCCTCCTCGGGCATGAGATTCCCGCCGCCGCTCCGGAAACCGCTGCCGGCCATCCGGGGACTTTCCAGCTTTTCCTGCCGCCGCCAAGCCCTTCCTCCCGGGCCGGTGCCGCCATGGAAGAGGCGGAACAGATTTCCGGGGAGCAGGGCTCCGGGGAACAAAGTTTCGGGGAGCAGAGCTCCCTTGAGGATATTCCCGAGGCAATGCCCGAAGAAGCGCCGGAAGATGAGTATGCTGACAGCGGCCCTGCCGGCGGCCTTGCCGATGATCTTGCCGGCGGCCCCGCCGCTTTATCCCCCGGCCTGTCGCCCGATTTGGTGGAGGCCCTTGCCGCGGCCGAGGAAGATGCCGCCCTCAAATCCATCGCCATCAAAAAAACCGCCCCGGCAAATGCGGCGGACAAAAAAACCTCGAAGAAAAAAGCGGTCTACGGCCTCCCTGTGGAAAATATATTGAACCAGTATCCCGACGGCCAATACTGGATCATCGACGACGCCACCCGGGATTCAGCATTAACGCTCAAAGAAACGCTGGAAGAGTTCCGCATACAGGCTGAGGTGACGGGGATCCGCAAAGGGCCGGTGATCACCATGTTTGAAATTCTCCCCGCGCCGGGGGTAAAACTTTCGCGGATTGCAAATCTTCAGGATAACATCGCCCTGCGTTTGGCCGCTTCGTCGGTGCGTATCGTGGCGCCTATTCCGGGGAAACACGCCGTGGGCATAGAGGTGCCGAACAAGAAACGGAACATCGTATCATTCAGGGAAATTATCGAAGGGGAGCTTCTGCGGGACGGCAAGAAACCGGAGATTCCCATGGTACTGGGAAAGGACATCACCGGGGAGGCGCAGACCGTAGACCTGGTACAGATGCCCCACCTCTTAATCGCCGGGGCTACCGGTTCGGGAAAATCAGTCTGCGTCAACACGATGATCCTTTCGATACTCTACCAGCGTTCACCCGCGGAATGTAAACTTATTTTGATTGATCCAAAAAGGGTAGAGCTCAAACTCTACAATGATATTCCCCATCTTTTAACGCCGGTGATCACCGAACCGAAAAAAGCTTTTCAGGCTCTGACCTATTGTATCTACGAAATGGAACGGCGTTATGCCTGTCTCGATTCCATGGGCGTCCGCGACATCCGCAGTTATAACAAACGGATCAAGGAACGGAACATCGCCTCCGAACATATCCCCTACATCGTGGTAGTTATCGACGAATTTGCAGACCTTATGGCCACCACGGGCAAAGAGCTTGAATCCACCGTGGCCCGTCTTGCCGCCATGAGCCGCGCCGTGGGGATCCATCTGGTGCTGGCAACACAACGCCCTTCCATCGATGTGATCACCGGCCTTATCAAAGCCAATATTCCCAGCCGCATCGCCTTTATGGTGGCCAGCAAAATGGACAGCCGTATTATCATCGATCAGGTGGGGGCGGAAAAACTTTTGGGCCGGGGCGATATGCTCTACTCCGGCGTGGTGGACCCCTTCCCCGTGCGTATTCAGGGGGCCTTCGTTTCCGAAGAAGAGGTGGAGCGGGTGGTGGAACAGGTAAAAACATGGGGCGAACCGGATTATATTGATGATGAAATTTTTATTGATGATGATGAGGAAGAAACCGAGCCTTCACTTTTCAGTGATGGTGAAGACCCCCTTTACGACAAAGCGCTGGAGATAGTTGTACAGCAGGGCAAGGCGAGCGCCAGCTACATACAGCGCCGCCTGAAGATAGGCTACAACCGCGCCGCCCGCCTCGTCGAGGAGATGGAAAGCCACGGCGTGGTAGGCCCCGCCCAGGGCTCAAAACCCCGGGAACTTTTGCGCGGTGTATAGGGTTTCAGGCGCAGCGTTTTTTTACGAAAGCCACTTCACCGTATTTGCTACCAGCCGGGCTGCATTGGCGTTGTTCACCGCCTCCAGGGTGTGGCCGGGACAAAGCGCCACCGTGCGGCCCTTGCCAATTTCCTGACACCAGGCGGCCAGGGTCCCCGCATTTCCCTGGGAACAGGCGGCCAGGAGCGGGGTGACCTTTGTTATATCGATCTGACAATGGTAGTGTTCGTCCATCACCGTGAAGGGCCCCACCCCTTCCAGAATGGGGTGGTTCACCTTGAGCGGCGCATAAGTGACGGAGCACTGTTTGGGGTGCTGAAGAAAATTCCCCCCCACCAATGTTTGATACCCTTCCCCCGCATCAGCCAGCACCGTGCCGCAGTGGATAAAAAGGGCGGACCCGCCGGCGGCGACAAAATCCCTGAGGATCTTTTCCCGCTCCGCCGTGATCCACCTGAGTTTTGAACCATCGGGCAGCTCCTGATTTTCGCCTTTTTGTGAAACGAAGATCGCTTCGGCGGGTTTAAGAGCATCCCAGGGAAATTCTTCCGGATCCACCACCGCGGTAAAATTCCCCTTTCCCAGAGCCGCTTCCATCCCCGCAAGGATAATATCCCGGGGATGCCATTTGTCTTCCATCAGCATATAAATCTTCTTCATTATGATGGTTTAGCAGGAATTGCAAAATTTTGCAATTGGATAATTTCTCCTTTTCCGGCATAGTGAAACCATGGACATTCACGAAAGACTTGCCGCATTGGGAGCGGCGGTGCCGGAGATTTTGCTGCCCCGGCAGGGGATAGACCTTGAAAAGTGGGCGGTGATCGCCTGCGATCAGTTTACCCAGGATCGCTCCTACTGGAAACAGGCGGCGGAAAAAACGGGAGAAGCACCATCAACATTGAATATTATTTTCCCTGAAGTGTATCTGGAGGATGGTGGCCGGCGGGAACGGATAGATGCCATTCACCGGAGCATGGAATCGTATATGGATGGTGTTTTTGCGCCGCCCCGGCGGGGCTGTATGTATATTGAACGATCTTGTGAGAGGTTTGCCCGGCGGCGGGGGCTGATGATGGCGCTGGATCTGGAACAGTACGACTGGCATCCGGAGGCGCGGCCTTTGATCCGGGCCACCGAGGGGACCGTGCCGGAGCGGATCATCCCCCGGATGGAGATTCGCCGGGGGGCGCCGCTGGAATGTCCCCATGTGCTGGTGCTTATCGATGATGACGAAGATTTTTTGCTGCCCGGTTTGGCCGCCAGGGCGCAGAAGGCGGCGGCAGCTTATCACAGTTCCCTGATGATGGATTCCGGCACGGTGTCGGGGTGGTTATTGGATAACGAAAAGGACTGGGCTTTTCTGACGGAAGGACTTGAAAAACTGGCCGCCAGGGCGCGGGCACGTTACGGCACGGATGATCCATCGCCCTTTCTTTTTGCCGTAGGGGACGGCAACCATTCATTGGCCACCGCCAAGGCGGTGTGGGACGAGTACAAGGCCTGCCATCCGGAAGCGGCGGCCCGGCGGGATCATCCGAATCGCTGGGCCCTGGTGGAAATTGAAAACATCTACGATCCGGGGATCGCCTTTGAGCCCATCCACCGGGTAGTGTTCGGTGCAGGGCCGGATGAGATAATCGCTCTTTTGAGGGAGCTGCCGGATTTTTCATGCCGCCCGGTGGGGGATGCGGAGGAACTTACCCGCTTGACGGCGGAGGAAGGGGCGGTGAAAAATCGTCTGGGCATTGTGTCCGGCCCGGAACTTTTTCTGGCGGAAACCAGTGCACCGGGGCTTATCACCGACAGCCTCCAACCCCTGCTGGATCGTTTTGTGGAGCAATCTGCGGACCGTTCTCTTGACTATCTCCACGGCGGAGAGGAGGTTTTCCGGGTTGCCGGGAGGCGTGCCGTTGCCGGGGCCGCTGCCGTGGGCATCGTTTTGCCGCCGGTGAAAAAAAGCGGCCTCTTCCAAACCGTGGCCCGGCGGGGACCCTTGCCGCGGAAGAGCTTTTCCATGGGGGAGGCTTGGGAAAAACGATTTTACTTAGAGTGCCGAAAGTTGGCTAAGTGAGGGTTTTTCCCTTGGAGAAACGATTCTATCTTGAATGTAGAAGACTTTTATGGTAAGATTGGTATGGTTAGCCGGCATGGTGGAATGGTAGACACGGCAGACTCAAAATCTGCTGGGGGCAACCCCGTGAGAGTTCAAGTCTCTCCGCCGGTATTAAAATGAAATATTTAGTGATATCGGGAAACCCAAAACTGACGGGCCTTTGTTACAGTATCCGGGAGAAAATTCTCCAGGGAGCCAAAGACGGCGGCGCCGAGACGGAGCTCCTGCGGATGGAACGGCACGAACGCTGCCGGGTCTGCGGCGACGGCTGGGGAACCTGCCGGGAACAGCACCACTGTGCCTTTGCCAGTGACGGCTTTGGCGAAGCCCAGGATATTGTCCGGCAGGCGGATATGTACTGCTTTATCACGCCGGTTTACTGGGGCGAGATGGCCGAGGGCCTGAAGTGCTTTTTTGACCGCCTGCGGAGGTGCGAATTCGGTCCCAAGGGGATTCTGGCGGGGAAACAGGTGCTTTTAGCGGCTTCGGCGGGGGGGACGGGCAATGGGCTTCTGACCTGTCTGGAGCAGATGGACCGTTTCTGCCGCCATACCGGGGCGGTGATCTACGATGTTATCGCCGTGAATCGCTGGAACCGGGACTACAAAGCCCAGGCGGCCTATTCCGCCGCCAAAGCCATGGCCGAGGGGCGAAAGGCGGGGGAGAGCCTGGTTACCGGATAAATCTACATCTTCATAGCAGATCCAGAAAACCGGGGTAGGTGACCCGGGCGGCCTCGGCTCCGAGGATCTCCACCGGATCTTGTGCGGCCAGGGCGGCGGCGGCGAAGGCCATGACAATGCGGTGATCCCCGTGGCTGTCGACTATGCCGCCTTTCACCTTTCCCCCACCGTGGATGACAAGGCCGTCGGGGCGTTCGGTGCATTTTACCCCCAGCTTTTCCAGTTCGGCGGCCATGACGGCGATGCGATCCGTTTCCTTGATCCTTGCATGGGCGGCGTTTACCAGCGCCGTGTCGCCTTCGGCAAAGGCCGCCGTCACCGCCAGCACGGGGAGCAGGTCCGGCACGGCGTTCAGGTCGAATTCGCCCCCCCGCAAAGGGCCGCTCCGGCTGAGCTGAAGACATTTTTCACCCGGTTTATGCCCTGTTGTCCAGGTGATTTCACAGCCCATGCGGGCCAGTATTTCAAAAATGAGCTTATCTCCCTGGGGATCCTCCGGGTCCAGTCCCAAAAGGCTTAGGTTTCCGCCGGAAATGGCGGCGGCGCAGGCGGGAAATGCCGCGGAAGAAAAATCCCCCGGCACAGGGCCGTTCAGGGGTTTGTAGGAAAAGCCACCGTCAATATGGAAAAAAGAAAACTCATCATTTGTTTTGTAGGGAATTTTCTGGGCATCCAGATACGAAAGCGTCAACGCTATGTAGGGCCGTTCGTTGAGCAGGGGCACGTCGATTTCCGTGACTGTTCCCGCCGGGGCCAGGGGCGCCGCCAAAAGCAGGCTCGAAAGGTATTGGCTGGTGGGGCAGGGGAGGCTCACCCGGCCGCCTTTCCAGGGGCCCTGAATAAGGATGGGGGCGCAGCCATTTTCGCCCTTCACCTCCACCCGAATCCCCAGGGCGGAAAGTGCTTCCAGCAAAGGCCCGGCGCTGCGCCGTTTTATCTGCTCGTCCCCGGTAAAAACAAAAGGTTCCGTCCCCAGGGCGGCGGCGGAAAGGGCCAAAAAAAGCGTGGTGCCGGAATTGCCCACGTCCAGAATTTTCGGTTCCGCCGGATTTCCCCAATTTCCCTTTGTTAAAGGCTTATATCCCCGGATGGTCCATCGATCCGGCGTTTCATCAATTTTGGCCCCCATACTGCGGCAGATCGAAACACAGGATCGGGCATCCAGAGAATCCAGCGGATAGTCTATTTCCGAAAGACCATCGGTTAAAGAGGCGATCAAAAGCCGCCGGATAGTGTGGGATTTCGAGGCCGGAACCCTGACCGTCCCGCCGAAAACATGGGGGGTGATGACTGCCCGCACCGCTAAACCTTTTCCAGAAACGTGCGTATATTGCCAAAGGAAATATCCCTGACCATGCCGCTGAGCAGGGCAAAATCGGCGGGAATTTCGCCGTCTTCCGCCCAGGTTCCGATCAAATTGCAGAGTATACGGCGGAAATATTCGTGCCGGGGGTAGGAAAGAAAACTCCGGGAATCGGTGAGCATCCCCACAAAGGCGGATAAAAGGCCCACATTGCCCAGCAGTTTCATCTGCGCCTCCATGCCGTCCTTATGATCCAGAAACCACCAGGATGATCCCAACTGCATTTTGCCGGGGATTTTTCCCTGAAAAGACCCCATAATCGTGGCCAGCGGGTAAAAATCGTTGATATTCAGGCTGTAGAGGATCGTTTTTGGCACCTTGTCCCTTGTTTCCAGCGTGTCCAGGAACCGGGCCAGTTTTGCCGCCACCGGGTGATCGTGGACCGCATCAAAGCCCGTATCCGGTCCCAGCTCCCGGAAGGCCCGGGAATTGGTATTGCGGATAACCCCCAGGTGGAGCTGCATGGCCCACTGCCGGTCGTGATATTCCTCCGCCAAAAAGGTCAGGAGGAAGGTTTTGTAGGATTCCGCCGCCCTTCCATCAACCTTTTCCCCCGCCAAAACCCGGCTAAAAGTGCCGGAAACTTCTTTTTCCCAGGTTGAACCCGTGCTGCCATCCGCCGCCGCCTCGAAGGGCATATATTCAAGGCCGTGATCCGCTGCCCGGCAGCCCATTTTATCAAAAAGATCCAGCCTGTCGTGGAGAACCGCCAAAAGATCCGTCAACTGTTCGATTTTCTTCCCCGCCGCTCTTCCCAATTGGGCGATATAGGCGGCAAAATCCGGTTTTTCCATGTTGAGAGCCCGGTCGGGCCGGAACGAGGGCAGCACTTTTGTGGACGCCTCCCCGGCGGCGCCCCCGGCGGTGCTTTTCCCGGTATCGGCAATTTTTGCGTGCCATTCCAGCGAATCCTCCGGGGCGTCGGTGGTCCCCAGGGCGTAGACCTTAAACTTTTTGAAAATCCCCCGCACCGAAAGTTCCGGATCGTTCTGCAGCCGGTCGTTGGCGGCCTTCCAGATCGCCGGGGCGCTTTCCCGGTTCAGGGTATCATCAATATTGAAGTATCTTTGCAGTTCCAGGTGTGTCCAGTGGTACAGCGGGTTCCCGATAAGCCGCGGCGCTGTATCCGCCCAGGCCAGAAATTTGTCGTACGGCTCCGCATTACCGGTGATGAAGGCCTCGTCCACCCCATTGGCCCGCAGAACCCGCCACTTGTAATGATCCCCCCCCAGCCACATGGAGGCCAAATCCGTAAAGCGCCGATCTTCGGCAATCTCCCGTGGTGAAAGATGGCAGTGATAATCAAAAATCGGCTCCCCCGCCGCCTCGTGAAAAAGCTTCCGGGCAGTTTTTGTGTAAAGGAGGAAATCCCTATCCATGAATTTGCTCATGGGGCTATGATAGCTTTTTGCAGATTGCCGGGCAAGAGGCCGCGCAGTATAATGAATAACCAAGGGGACAAAGCGATGGGCAAAAGAAAGAATGCGTCACCAAATGAGGAAAACAAAATCATCTTGTATCAAGATGACAATGGAATAACCAACATTTCAGTCCGTTTTGCCGATGAGGATTTATGGCTCACACAAAAACAAATTGCGGAGGTTTACGATACTACGCAGCCTAATATCAGTATGCATGTTGATAGCATTTTAAAAGACGGTGAATTGCCGGAGGAAGCAACTCATAAGAAATTCTTATTAGTTCAAACCGAAGGCAAGCGGCAGGTTCAACGGAGCATTGACCATTACAAAAAAATCGCAAAAGGGCCCCACATTGTCTGGGGCCCTTTTGCGGTTAAAAAATCTTAATCCTTGGCCTACTTCTTAATATAGGCCCGCTCGTAGTTCGCGTTGGTGTAGTAGGCCAGGAACACGCTGTTGCTCAGGTTGACGCCATTGGTATCTCCCCATGAGCCCGTCGCCACCGAAGAGGGAACGCCGTTACAGACAAAGTCATCCGCCGGGATGTTGTTGGTCGGCACGGTCATTGCTTCCCAGGCGCCGGTAAAGCGATCCAGATTGTCGGTTCCCGGGGCCGGGGCGTCAAGGTCGTCGAAGTTGGTCCTCCAGACCACCCGCGCCGAGTTCATCGTCTGGGGGAACGAGGCATGGTAGTAGGAAATGTAGGGCACATACACGTTGGCGCCGCCCGGGCCCTTTGCCTCCTGCCGGGTGTTGATCATCAGCTTGGTCCCCGCGGAGAGGTAGGTATCCACATTCATTACCACCGGCGTTGCGTTGTAGGATTTGAGGTACGCATAGCGGAGACCTCCGTTGGCGCTGGTGTAATAGGCGAGGTGGATGCCGTTAGCGCCGTCCACCGCCATATCCACATGCCAGCCCGCAAAATTGTCGTCGATTACCCGGGCATTGGTCTGCCACTGGGCGGTGGTGGTGGTTGAAGGATCTGCGTTCTGGGAGTAGGAGAAGACCAGGCTCTGGTTCACCGAGTCGTACCAGGCGATCACCGCCCGCCCGTCCGACAGGGCTCCCACGGCGGTGTAGAGGCCGCTCTTATGGTCGGTGTTACTGTGGGCAACCACCCGGGCGCCGGAGGCTGTTGCGGTGTCCAGGGTTGTTCCGGTTAGATTACTTGCGAAACCTCCGGTTAATGCATTATCCCCGGTACTTAAACCGTACCTGAAGACAACAGGATTAGAAGCGTCGGTACGGTTGTTGTTGCCGTCGTAATAACTCATGTAGACCTTCGCCGAAGCCGTATCCCCGGTAACCGCAATACGGGGTATCTGGACACGGTTAATGTCGTATACCCCCGTCCCTTGGTTATACACCAATTCCAGACGGCGCTTATTCGTCCCGTTATTGTAATTTGCCGTATTGCCGGTGATTACACTTCCCGGGTTCCTGTTGAAGAAGGTAAAGGAGGTCGCGCCGGTGGTGGTATCGCTGATACGGTCCGTATTGGTGCCGCCTCCGTAGATATTACCGCTGCTATCAAAAGCCACCGTGGTGTTGTGATACTTATTGTAATTGCTCTCAAACTGCCGGCCGGTTCCGTTCTTGTTCAAATACATAAGCATGGTGCCGTTCCCATAGGACGCGTACCAGTTACTACCGGAATCCATCCGCAGGAAGGGGTTGGTCAAAGTGTTGCTGTTTATCAGGGCCCCGGTATTCCACACATAGACATTACGGTCGTCGGTAAGGATGTTGTTGTTCAGGTTGTTTGGCTCCTTGTTGTAGGAGACCGTGGCGTTGTTCTTGTTGTTGGTGGATTCGATGCTGTTTATCGTCAGCACCAGCGGTCCTGAGGTGATGCTGTTGGTATCGGCGCTGGTGGTGTTGTTATCAATGCGGACGGAGAGGCGGTTTCTCCCGACCCCGGAGACGACTGTCAGGCCTGCCAGGGTTGTTCCGTTCACCCTTACCACCGGGCTGCCGCTGATAGCGGTAGGGCTGCCGTTGATGTTAAAGCCCCGGATCTGGATCACCTCGTCTTCCCGCACCGGATAATAACCCTGGGCGGAACGGCTGAAGGTGGAGGGCGAGGCCGGGTAGGCGGTACTCAGGCGGGTAATTATCTCGGAGATGTAGGGCACGATGTCCGCCTTAAATTCCACGGTCTTGTTGTTCCCGGTGAAGGGAGGCGTACCGCTTGGGGCGGCGGGATAATTTCTGCCGTCATAGGCCTTGAAGACAATCGTCTGGTTCAGGGCCGCCACGTTGGCGATGAGGGAACTGTCCCAGGCGAATTTCCAGTTGAGGAATTGCCCCTTGGGTTCGGTAAAGTCCTGGGTGGTCTGGGGCACTTCACTTTCGTCCAGCTCCTCCACAATTTCCCAGGCCCATTCCACGGCGCTGGTATCGGCGGCCATGGCGGCGATGCTGTTGTGGCCCGCTACGGGCTGCAAGTTGTAGGTACTGGTACTCCACTGGGCGATGGTAAACTCATTTCCCACGCCGTTACCGCCATTGTAGCCCGGTATGGCCGCGGTGATCCGGGTGATCCGCTGATCATCCCAGGCTTTGCCCAGGAAGACCACCTTGCCGCTGAGGTCCGCAATGCTGGCGGTCCCGTAGCCGGACTTGTCCGTTGCGTACTGCACATGGCCGTACTTCACACCGGCGGTATCGCTAACGATGTTCTCCCGGTAGTAGTTGTCAAAGTTGGCCGAGGCCGTGGGGAAGGTAAATACATCGTCCCGGATATCACCCGCGGCGTTGAGGCCCGAGTAGTAGCGCCGGCCGAAGGGGGCCGCCCGGATTTCGGGGGCAACCTGATCGTCGTTCTGGACGGTCATGCCCACTATCACCGCATCGGAAAGCTGATCCGCTTCGCTGCCGCTCGGCACCGTCTGGTCGTAGACCTTGATGATAAACCTGGCGTCGTTGGCCGCCGCCGAGTCCTTAATCAAGACACCGGTATCTCCAAAGGCGGTATCGGTGAGTTGAAGCACATTGTTAACCAGGGTGGCGTTCTTTTCCGACAGGGTGTAATTCGTGGCTGTACCCGTACCGGTACCAGAGCCCAGGGCTACGAAGGTTTCGCCCACCGTGTTGGAGATGGCCCCCAGGAGGGTCCAGTCGGTGGAACCCAGGGTCAGGATGGTGTAAACCGTACCACGGGTAAGGGCTGTGGCATTCACTGTGGTGGTTCCCGTTACATAACCCACCCTGTAGGACTTGGTTCCGTTCCCGGAATCGGCGGTAATATTAAAGCTCAGCCGCTTGTTCCGGATCCGGAAGTTTGTCGTTCCGTAGTTGGTAGAGATGGTCCTGATTTCCCGGTTGGGGTTAATCGGATTTATCCCGGTAACGGTTCCGTCGAAGTTCACGTCTGTGCCGATGGTAACGGCGCTGATCCGCGGGGCGTTGTTCTGGATGAACAGATCCTGTTCATAGTAACTGGCGTTGCCGGCCATATCGACGATCACATAATGGAGTTTTACCGGCCCGTCCCTGAGCTGGGTGGTGTCGAACCTGGCGTACCAGTTCTTGTAGGGGCCGTCGTCGCTCCAGCCCTCCGCGTAACCATCCCCGTCTATGTCCACGTTGACCTCGTTGTCGTTGATCACGATGCCCCAGTCGGTGGATTTGGGCTTCCCGCTGGCATCAAAAGTGATCACCGGGAAAGCAACGCCCGCCGGAGTAAGGTTCTGGTTGCTGTCCACCAGGGTTGAGCTGGTAAGTTCCCCGCCAACCATCTTCTTGACCTGTTTGGTGATTCCGTTCCAGGTATGGCTGTGGGAGCCGTAATTCGGATGGCTCGTATTATCCCAGAGGCTTATGGGATTCCCGCCCCGGCTGAAGTAGGCCACCACGTAGTCCAGACCCTGGATGCTCCCCGACCCGGAGAAGCTGTCCAGCGCCCGGCCCTGGATGTAGTAATTGGCGGTGGATGCCCTTACCCCTGATGTGTAAATTCCCAGGGGATAGAAGTTATCTATCTGGACATTGGCCGATTGCTGGGCCAGGTAAGGCAGTGGGGTGGTATTATCCGTGGCTTGAAAGTCGATGCCATAAGTCCCCGATTTGTGATCATAGGGATTTGTAGCCCCTATCTGTATCAACGTAGAATCTATT
>BNUV01000042.1 GCA_025997615.1 Spirochaetia bacterium | reverse complement strand
AAGCTGGGCGGCCCGCTCAAGACGTTTGTCGTCAATGTCGGTGACCACCAGCCGGGAAGGTTTACGGGGATTGTGGATGGCATAATCAATGGCGCCAAGCCCCATGGGGCCCACCCCGGCCAGGAGCGCCAGGGCCCCCCCTTCGACAATTCCCATGGAATGGACGTAGGAGCCGCCCTTGGTGTGGTACTGGGCATGAAAAGCCCCCACTATGCAGGAGACCGGTTCCGCCAGGGAGCCCATGTAAAAATTATCCCCCTTATAATCCAAAAGGCAGTTCATCTCCATCACTTCTTTGGGGATGATAATATAAGTGGCGTCGCCGCCAATAAGCTCAAAGGAATAACCGGGCGCCCAGAGGGTGGCGATACCCTTGGCATCGGGATAGTTCAATGCCGGTTGTATTGCGAACTTGTCCCCCGCTTTAAATTGACCCGCCCACCTGGCCCCCACCTTTTCGATGGTTCCGCAAAATTCATGGCCGATAATGGGCTGCTGTTTACTGAGGTCGTGGCGGACCCGCTTATGCTTTGCGCCCTGCAGGGCAAGCTTGTGGCTGGACATACAGATCGAGTCCGATATCACCTTGGCCAGTATTTCATCATCCCGAATTTCGGGAAGCTCAAAATCATCAAGCCTGAGATCGTTTTCACCGTATAAACGGATCGCCTTTGTTTTCATGTGCTGCTCCTCTATGTCCGTTTTGCCAAAACGGTCTTTTCGTATTCCCCCACATTGCCAAGCCAGCTTACACCGGCAGGAACTCCCGCACCAAGGCAGAGTTTGTCCCAGACGGCGGAAAACGGCAGGGTTTTAAGCTCTTCCATCAACGCCAGCCGCTCATGGTTCCTGCCGGCTTTTTCGGCATCCACCAGCAGCCTGGTCGGTTCCAGGAGCGCTTCCAAAAGACCCTTTCTTAAACTTCTGGTCCCGATGGTCCAGGCGGCAATACGGTTGATCGAGGCATCAAAAAAATCCAGCGCGATGTCGATCCGGTCAAAACATTTTTGCCGGGCAATTTCCCTGCACACTTCCCGCAGATCATCTGAATAGATCGCCACGTGGTCGGAATCCCAGCGCAGCCCCCTGCTGAAATGGATGAGGAGGCCTGGTACAAAGAGCAGGGCCGCGGAAATTTTATCGGCGATGGTTTCGGTGGGGTGGAAATGCCCCGTGTCCAGGCAGAGCCGGATCTGTTTGGCCGCGGCGTAGCCCAGGTAAAATTCGTGGGAGCCCACTACATAGGCTTCGCTCCCGATGCCGAAGAGTTTTGATTCCACCGTATCGGTAATTGTCTTGTTGTCCAGCTTGACCGCCAGGATTTCGTCCAAGGCATCGCGGAGCCGCTGCCGGGGGGAGAGGCGGTCTGCGGGCAGATCCTTGGAGCCGTCGGGGATCCAGATATTGTTCACCGAGGCAGATCCCTGATTTGCGCCGAATGCCGCCGCAATTTTGCGGGAAGCCTTACCGTGGCGAATCCAGAAATCGCGGATTTTAGGATCGGCGCTTGCCAGGGTGTAGCCTGAATCGGCCATGGGATGGGAAAAGAAACTGGGGTTAAAGTCCAGGGGAATTTTCTTTTTCTTCGACCAGGTCATCCAGTTTTTGAAATGTTCAGGCTCAAGCTGGTCCCGGGGGATTTTGCCCTCCGGTTCGGCGTAAAGCATGTGAAGGCTGAAACGCTTTTTACCGGGGATGAGGGTGAAGGCGAATTCCGCATCGGCCCTCAGCTCGTCGCCGTTGCGGGCCCGGCCGGGATAATTCCCGGTAGCCAGGATACCGCCGCCTGAAATGCCTGAGGCTCCTTCAAAGCCGGTGACATCATCCCCCTGCCAGCATTGTATTGAAATGGGAACATCCAGCGCGGCCTTGATCGTCTTGTCGGTATTGATCCCGAAAGCGGCGTAGGCGGTTTTTGCCTCTTCATAGGCCCGGGTGATAGTATCAGGACTCTGATATGCTTTCATAATTCTCCTTTTTATTTTCCGGAAACATTTGAACGAAAACGTTCAACTTCCCAGTTATTGATAAAATCTATTTTGTCAGCCGTCATAAAACACGGTCCGCCGAAAGGCTCTGAATAGACGGCCACCTTAATTGAGTCTCTAAAGAGATCCAACGCCAAGGTTGCGGCTTTTTCCGTGATGCCAATGCCACAAATCCCCCGCCCCCGGACAGCGGCGATTTTCGGATCTCGCCCCGTTTTCCGGACATGGTTTTCCCACCCTTGCCGAATATCGGTTTCCTCAACAAACAGGGGATCACTCCCCGCGTACACGATGTGGTCGGGGGTAAACACCGATGAAACTGGTTTAAAAGAGCTGCAGTCTTTGACCAGTGCGGCAACTTCACCGCCGTATGCAAAGATCGCCATTTCCCCGCCAAGCTCCGCAAAAAGTTTTGATAATTCGTTAGATTCCCGCTTTTCATCAGAAAAACAAGGCTCCCGTTGTATATGCAAGGCTATATTCGACATAATGCCGCTGTAGAGTTCTTTAATGTGTTCCACAGTGTCAGCGCCGACAAAAACGCCGTGGTTTTGCAGGAAGATGATCGCAACATTTTTATTCATCCGCGTATAATAATCATCCATCGCCGTCTTCACCGTTTTGGAAAGGATGTAACCGGGATTAGTCGACGGTATCCAGATTGCTTCATCACCAAAAATATTCTTCATGGCCGCTTCCCCCATCCGGGAACAGGTAAGGCCGTTTATCTTCGCCGGGTGCAGGTGGACAACAAAGGTAAAAGGCATAATGTCGTGTAACAAAGCTTCTACACTGGGCCGTTTCTGATCTTCCCCCGGGAGCCGTGCCGCCATCATATCGGCTAAAACAGCACTTTCCCGCTCGGCAGCTTCCGCAGGGTAATTCTTCCCCCAAATCTTTGCCAAAGCTTTTCTATCCATTTTGACAAAGGATGCGCTCTCAACATCGGCCAGAGCCATCCCTGAAGCTTTCACATAAAGAAGATCCCCGTCTTTCCAGGAAGTGTTCCCCCCCCCGGCCAGCACATAGTCAGGATTTTTTCCATAATACCGCGATACTTCAACCAAATTTTCTAAACTCATTGTTCCTCCTGCCGCCGAACCGGTATTATCGTACCGCTCAATCTAAATGAAACATCTCTTCCAAAGTTTCCGATACAGGGGATTCATCAGGATTTGTATCCATCAAATCCTTCATCGAATGCCACCATTTTTTTACGATTTCTTTTTGCGAAAGTTCTTCGTCTGTTGCGTCATCAGCTAAATATTGAAAGGCAAAGAGGGCATTGGTCTTCCTGTCGAGGTAAATTGAATAGTTAGAAACACCGGCCTTGCGGAGCTCTGCTTTGAGTTCCGGCCAAATTGCATCATGCCGCTTTTTATACTCCGCTTCACAACCCGGTTTCAGACGCATGACAAATGCATTACGCCTCACGATACCCTCCTTGTTATACATAACAAGTGACAAGCAAGAGCGTTCCTGCCTGCCACCTGTTACCAATCATTTCTTAATACACGCCTTTCCAGTCGTTAATGTTGGCAGCGTCAAATTTGAACGGAGGGCCTAACAGTACCTCGGTGCCGCCATCGGGGGCCTTGGTAATGGTATAATTACCGAGCCTGCCGGCAGCGAAGCTGTTTCCCACCGCACCGGTGATCTTCCCGGTGGTTAAGGCGGTGGCTACATAAGCGCCAAGGTAGCCTACGTCAATGGGATTCCACAGGTACATATAGGGGCAGGAACCATTGGTGATGTATTCCGCCATCTCCGAGGGAAGGCCGAGACCGGTGATTTTCACCTTGCCGATAAGGTTCTTGTCCTCGATGACCTTTGCCGCCGCAGCAATACCAACGGTGGTGGGGGCAACGATTACTTTAAGGTTCGGATAACTGGCGAGGAGTCCTTCGGTTTCGGAAGTTGACTTGTCCCGGAGGTCATCCCCATAGGCAACCTTCACCAGCTTGAGATTGGCGTACTTGGGTTGTTTCAGCGTTTCCTGCATCACGGCGATCCATGCATTCTGGTTTGATGCCTGGCTTGTGGCGGACAGAATCGCTATTTCACCGGATCCCCCGGCCTGATCAAAAGCCGCTTCCACCAGAGTATCGCCGATTGCCTGAGTATCCGCCTGGTTCACATGGGTAAGGCGGCTCGCGGGGTTAACCGAGGAGTCCAGGGAAAATATTTTGATCCCGGCGTTCTTTGCCCTGGTCAAAACCGGCTGCAGAGCATCGAAGTCGTTGCCCACGATACAGATTGACGCCACCTTTTGCGCAATAAGCTGCTCGATCATCGGGATCTGGGCCTCCGCCGTGGGTTGATCCGGCGCCCGCAGAATAACGTTTCCGCCCTGCTCCTTGATACCGGCCTCGAAGCCGCCCATCTGCCGCTCGCCGTAGGGGTTACCGGTGCTTTTGAACACGATGGCGTGGGTGTTGCCATCGGTTTTTTGCCCGCCCTGGCCGCCTGCGAAAACTACAGCGGAACAAAGTACCGCCATACCGACAGAAAGTGTTAAAACTTTCCTTACCAGATTTTTCATAAAATCCTCCAAAAAAAATTACTAATCCGTCATAATGATTTAACGGATTTAATGCCTCGTTTTAGCGCCTCAATGTATTGCCTCGTTTTAATGCTCCAGTTATTTTTTTTATTGAAGCGCAGATTGATCACCAGTACCGAAAGAATCAGGAGTGCACCTATAATGATAAGTATAATTTGAGCAGATGTATTCATCAGGCCCAGGCCGTAATTCAGAAAGCCGATGATAAAGATCGCCAGGAGGGGGCCGGCGATTTTTCCCGTACCGCCCGAGGTGCTTACGCCGCCCAATACCACCATGGCGATCACGTCAAGCTCGTAGTTCTGAGCGATGTTAGGTCTCGTGCTTCCCATACGGGACGTGAGAAATATCGCCGTAACTGCAGACATTAAACCGGTCAGGATACTAACGGTTAAGATGATCCTGTCAGTCTTAACGCCTGAATATTTGCACGCGGCTAAATTACTTCCCATGCCGTAGACCTTGCGGCCAAAGGATGTTTTATGGATGAGTATTCCAAAACAAATCGCAGCCACCACAAAGACTAAAAGAATAAAGGGGAAGGGCCCCACATAACCCCAGGCAAAAAAGGAAAACCATTCGGGGAAGCCGCCCGCAGCTTTATCTTCCAATATAATGTAGGCGGCGCCGCGGAAAATCGTCATGGTAGCAAGGGTTACGATCATCGCCGGCAGCTCTTTGAATTTGATCATAAGGAAGCCGTTAATCCCGCCGCATGCCGCGCCGATTAAGAGGGCAAGGATCATCGCCACCGGCATAGGGAAGCCGGCATTGAAAATCACCCCCATCATCACGGAGCTGAATGCGACTATAGCCGCCACGGAAATGTCTATGTTACCCAGCATGATCACCAGCATCATGGGAAAAACGATAAAAGCTTTGTCCAGAAAATTCATGGGCGCCGTAAGAAAGGTATCCACGCTTAAATACCAGGGCGAAAGAGAAGCGTTGATGATATTGATCAGAATAAAGACGGCAAAGAGCAGCCATTCCCACTGAAAGAAAAAGGATTTCCAGTTCCAGGGCTGTTCGATTAAGACCTTTTTTTCAGCCATAATAACTCCTTAAATCGCCCTGCGGCGCAGCGCGGCGCGGTCGTTAGTGCGCTTGATCATCACGTTGGTGATAATCGCCGCTAAAATCACAAAACCCTGTATAGCCTGCTGCCAGAAGGGCGACACGTTAATCAACGGTAACGCATTGGCCAGGATGCCGAAAAGGATGACGCCAAGGAGCAGCCCCAACACCTTACCCCTGCCGCCCGAAACGGCGACTCCCCCCAGAACACAGGAGGCAATGACATTCATCTCGTAGCCCAGCGCAGTGTCACCCTGAGCCGAGGCGAATTTGGAAACCCAAAGTACACCGGCAAGACCCGCCAGCGCGCCCATCAACACATATACCATCCAGACAATCCGCCGTTTAGGAAGGCCAATGACCTGGGCGGCTTCCGGGTTGGATCCCACCGCATAGATACGCCTTCCGGTGCGGGTGTGATTTATAAAATAATAGAACAATACATAGATAACAATTGCAATAAAAACCAGGGTGTTAATCCCCATGACGGAGCTGGTGCCAATATTTTTGAAGGATGAAGGCATCTGGTAGGCGCTGACCCACGCTCCTTTTGATACCACATAGGTAAGGCCCCGGATAACATTCATCATACCTAAACTGGCGATGATGGGCAAAATAGAAAACCTGGCAACCAGAAGGCCCGTCACCATCCCCGCCACAGCACCCACCAGGGTGCCCAGAAGAAAAAGAAACACCGGTGATACCATCGCGTTGTCCCGCACCGTAAGGGCTGCAACCATACCGGCAAAAGCCATAACCGCGCCGATAGAAAGATCGATACCGCCCGTGAGCATCACCATCATCATACCCACCGAAAGTATGCTTAACACAGCGGCGTTGGTAAGCAGATTACGGATATTCATGGCGGTAAGAAATTCCTTATTACGGAACTGAACGATCATACAGACGACAACAATAAAAATAACAAGCCCCAGCTCACGGAACTTTTCTACCTGCCGCAGACGGCTTCCCTTTATTCCTGTTTTTTCCATAACCTATTCCCTATCCTGCATAGCGTATCGTAGTATCTTTTCCTGGGTAGCATCTTTAGTGTCCATCGATGCGGTAACTCTGCCATCCCTCATCACCACTACCCTATCGCTCATCCCCAAAACTTCGGGCATCTCACTGGAGACCATGATGATGCCGTAGCCCGCATGTACCAGGTCGTTCATGATCTTGTAGATGGCTGTCTTCGCACCTACATCCACGCCTTTGGTAGGTTCGTCAAGAATGATCACCTTCATATCGGCGGTGAGAAGCTTGGCGACTATTACCTTCTGCTGGTTGCCCCCCGAAAGGGTAGAAACCTTGTCATGAACGCTCACCGCCTTAATGCTCAGTTTATCCGCAAGCTCCCCGGATGCAGCGTTTTCCCTGTTCTTATCAAGCCAACTGTGGCGGGTGAATTTTTCCAGGGCCGGCAGGGTGATATTCTTGGCAATTTCCCAGCGAAGTACCAGCCCCTGCTTCAACCGATCCTCGGGCAGATACCCTATGCCCTCTGCCAAAGCCTCGGTAGGGCTGGGGTGGTCGAGGTTCTTGCCGTCGAGGGTGATCGTTCCCGCATCGTAGGAAGCGATACCGTAAATAGCTTCGCACACCTCGGTACGGCCCGCCCCCACAAGCCCCGTCAAGGCCAGCACTTCTCCCTTTCGTAGTTCAAACGCTACATCTTTAAAGTAACCGGTCCTCGAAAGCCCCTCAACCTTAAAAATCACGTTCCCTGCCATTGTGTTTGTGTTTGTATTGGTGTTCCGCGGCGGAAAAAACTGGACAATCTCCCTCCCCACCATGGCGGTGGTCAGCGTATTATCATCCACATCGGCAATGTTCCAGGTGTTGATATACTTGCCGTCCCGTAAAACAGTGACACGGTCCGCCAGCCTGTACATATCCTCAAAACGATGGGAGATAAAAATGATCGAGACGCCTTTCTCCTTGAGGCCGAGGGTTATGCGGTACAGATCCTCACTTTCACGATTGGAAAGCGGCGCAGTCGGTTCATCCATAATGATAATCCGGGCGTTGGAGGAAAGAGCTTTGGCAATTTCGACAATTTGCTGCTGGGCCACCGAAAGAGTGCCCATAATGGCGCGGCTGTCAAAGTTTGCGCCCAATTGTTCAAGGAGCCCCCCCGCCTTCTGGTGCATTGTGCGCCAATCAACCCTTTTAACGGGGCCGCGAACCAGCTCATGGCCCATAAAAATATTTTCCGCCACCGAAATATCCGGGAAGCAGGTAACGTGCTGATAAATGGCGGCGATACCCAGGGCCTGGGCATCAAGCGGCGTTTTTATCAGTACCGGCTTTCCGTCGATAAATATCTCTCCGCCGTCCGGCGCATAAACACCGGTGATAATCTTGATAAAAGTGGATTTCCCCGCACCGTTTTCCCCCATCAGGGCATGAATCTCGCCGGGCCTCAGTTCAAAATGAACGCCGTCCAGGGCTTTAACCCCGGGAAAAGTCTTTACGATGGAAGAAAGCTTGAGAATTAACATATCTTCAGACATTCAATACCCCACAGTTTTGCCAGTTTTTCGATCTTCCCCGCAATATGCCCCAGCCCGATGGCGCAATGATGGGCCGGCCCTGCCTTGGACCAACGATTTACAAATTCCTTCGCGGAAATCGAAAACTTGTAACGGCTGTTGGTGTTTCCGATTTCCAGCACGGGACCGGCCACGGATTCCCCTTCGGCGCAGAGCAGGAAAGTTGAACCGGAACGGCCCTGCACCACCGCGAGAAGCGTTACCGGACCGTGCTTCACGCTCATCTGTATGGAAAGGCCCTTCCCCGGTTTGCCGTGATACACCGGCAGAGGCACCAGCCCTACCGCTCCCTGGGCAATAGCAGTATGGGCCGGCCCGTCATGTCCCCAGAGCACCACATCGTCGTTAAAATCTATGGCGTAAAGCTCCGAGAACGAACCCCCGGCCTCCAGCGAATCCATTATTTTCATGGCGACTACGTTTTTGACATCGCACTCACCGGCTACCGGTACATGGTGGGCAGTTAACAGGGTATTACCCGCAATCACCGATGTAACAATGTTTTCATGATCATTACCGTTGCAGCCTTCGTAGTAATAGGCCAGAGCCCCCAGATCCTTTTCGTCAATCATAGCGTCCAGGGCGCAAGAGGTTTTGGCCGCCCGGTTAAGTTCGTACTCTTCACATTCGGCGGCAACGGTGAATTCCCCGGCAAATTGCCGCCGCTTCTTCGCCATATCTTCCCCGCTAATCTTGTCCCAGATCTCTTTGAGCAGATCCATCTCCAAAAGCTCAAAATGGCTCCCGAAAACCGCCGCCAGCCGGGTAACATCGGTATATATGTCCAACATTCCACAGTAATAATGCCCCAATATACCAATCCGGGTGTCCCGTATCATGGCGCGAACCTGTACTGCGTCGCACCAGTCATAGATTTCTTTCCAGGCCTCTTCATCTTCCAGCCAGCCGGTAACAATATCGTATTCAAGGCCGGCGTTATTAAAGACATTGGCAATTTCCGGCGTCGAGCAGGCCTGGCAATGGGCAAGCCATTCGCCGGTCATTTTTCCCCGGTCGCCCAGGGCATTAAACTTTTCGTAATCAATAGCGGGAACCGGCTGGAGATTGAGGATGATCACCGGGACCCCTAGCCCCTGAGCCACCGGCAGCACCGTATGGGAAAGGGCATAGGTTGAAATGTAGAGGAACACCGCCTCTACCCGGTTTTCCCGGAAAGTATCCGCAGTGTGCCGGGCCTTGACCGGGTTATCCACCAGCCCCGCATTAACTACTTCCAGATCGAAACCGCCCCGGGTGTTCCCAAGTTTTCCGGCAATCAGATCCAGGTAGCCTTCGAGCCGTTTTTGCAGCCCCTCGAACTGAGCCCAATAGGTATCCAGCCCTATTCCCATTAAGCCGATTCGTATCTTCATCATTTGATTGTCCCCCGGATTCAACTCCGCCGTAAATGGACTTTTCAATTGAAAAGATGGAAAAAAACGTGTATGATAGGTGGATGACTCAAAACGGCGGCGGTACCTGGGACTCGTTCCTGCATTACCTGCCCTATAGCGAGGAAGACGAGAAGCTGGGTATGCTCTGCACCACCGCAGGCTCCACCGATATACAGCCGGGCGCTGCCTATCCGCCTCAAAAGAACGCCCACCCCGCCCTGTTCAGGACCGTGGCGGAAGGCCGGGTTTTGCCCGAATTCCAGATGGTATACGTTACCAACGGCGAAGGAATTTTTACCTCCGGGGGCAATACCTACCAGGTAAAGCCCGGTTCCATAATGCTGGTTCTGCCGGGGATAAGGCACCGGTACAAACCCCTGAGCGAAACCGGCTGGCATGAATACTGGGTGGGCTTTAAAGGGAATTATTTCTCCAAACTCCTTGAGGAGGGGCGCTTTTCGGCGGAACAGGTTTTCTTTGAGACCGGGCACCACGATTCAATCCTCTCGATTTTCAGCCAGATCTTCGATGAGGTAAGGGTCCAGCGGCCCCTCTACCAGATGAAAGCCTGCGCGGGGATCCTTTCGCTTATCGCAGAGGTGCTGACCAGGGAGCGGCGGAAAGATCAGCCCAACTATTATGAAAAAATCGTCGCCGAGGCTAAATATTTGATGGAGTCGAATGTCTACAGCGATATAAACCTCCCCAGCATTTCAGAGCAGTTAGGGATAAGCACCTCCCGCCTCAACGAAATTTTCAAAACCTATACATCCATGACCCCCTATCAATATTATATTCACATCAAGATACACAAAGCCGAAAGTCTTTTGGAACAGGAAGATATTTCTGTTAAGGAAGCGGCCTATAAAATGGGCTTTGAGGATCAGTATTATTTTTCCCGGCTTTTCAAAAGCAAAACCGGAATTTCCCCCTCTGACTGGAAAAAAATTATAGGCCAGGCATGAATTACTATATCGAAAGCAGCGATACCGATCCCCGCCGGAACCTGGCCCTGGAACAGTTTGTGTTTGACTCCCTTGACCGCAATCACCATTACTTTATGCTCTGGCAGAATCATAATGCGGTGATTGTAGGAAAGCACCAGAATACCCGCTCAGAGATCAACGCCGCCTTTGTCAATGAGCGTAACATCAGCGTTGTCAGGCGGCTTTCAGGCGGCGGCGCGGTGTACCACGATTTGGGAAACCTCAATTTTACGTTTATTACCGATGCCGAAAAAACCGGAGGCGTTGATTTTGCCGCCTTTTGCGAGCCCGTTCAAAAAGCCCTGTGTTCCCTGGGCGTCCCGGTGGAAATAGCGGGCCGCAACGATATGACCGTGGAAGGAAAAAAATTTTCCGGTAACGCCCAGTACCTCAAGCAGGGCAGGATCATGCACCACGGTACGATTCTGTACGATTCCGATCTCAGTGTACTTTCCCGGGCCCTCAACGTAACAGAGGACAAGATCGAATCCAAGGGCATTAAATCCGTGCGGAGCCGGGTTACCAATATTCGCCCTTTCATGCAAAGCGATATGCCCATCGGCGGTTTCCGGGCGGCCTTAAAACAATACATGTTTGAAGCCTTTCATTTAAAGGAGTACAGGCTTTCACCGGAAGAAAACAGCGCCGTGGAAAAGCTGCGGGAACAGGTTTATGCACAGTGGAACTGGAACTACGGCGCCTCACCGGCCTACAATGTCCGCAAAACCCGCCGTATCGAGGGCTGCGGCAAGTTTGAGATTTTGATGGATGTGGAAAAAGAGGGCATCATAAAAAACATTACATTTTACGGCGATTTTTTCGGCTCAGGCGATCCGGCGGAATTAGCGGTCATGCTCGCCGGGCATCATTTGGAGTACAACGAGTTAAAAAACGCCCTGCAAAAAATAGAAGTTTCCCGCTGCTTCCACAACCTTGGCGCGGAAGAATTTCTTTCGCTGTTACTCGAATAGCTGCTTCGTAATTGTTCCCTCAATTAACGACTCCCACGCCTTACGATATGAAAAGATTTCCGGTATAGGGCTCTTTTCTATCTCCTGATATTCAAGCTCAAAGTCTCCGGCTAATTCCCCAAGGCTCTTGCCGGAAAGAGCCATTTTAGCGGTCATCGCCGCACCCAGGGCCGAAGCTTCGGGAATGCCCGAAAGATACACCTTGTTATGGGTAAAGGCCGATGACAGGAGCCTGTTATAAGCTTCGTTCTTCCTGAATCCCCCCTCGGTAAAAATCTCCGTTCCCGCCTTAAGCCCCGTACGCTCCAGGGCCACCAGGGACTGCATCACCAGGCTTATACGCAGCACCGCAAAACCCTGCTCGTAATTGTTAAAACAGGGGGGCAGATCTGCAGCTTCGCTGCCCCCACGGGCGATATCCTCGTAGGTCCAGGTCTCCCCTTTTTCCACCACCCGGGGTATTGAGCCGGGGAACTGCCCCGAGCCCGATACCAGCTCCGGCAGCAGAAAACAGTCCGCCTGCCGCAGAATTTGCAGATAACGTTCTTCGTCATAGGGGGGGAAATCCTCCCGCCTGTGCCTGGCCATAAGGATTTTTGACCAGGTCTCAAACTCCTGCCCGCCCAGGAATATCGCCGTCTTTACCGGGGTCCCAAAGGCGGATATGTTAAAGAATACAACCTTCCCCAGCTCATCGGGGGCAAAACCATACTCTTTAACGGGGTTCATCATCACGCACCAGGTGCCGGTTGAATTAAGTGCAAAGCCCGATTCGCCTTTTTTGGCAAAGTGGGGAAGCAGCGATGCGTTGGAATCGTGTATGCCCATCGTAACAATGGTGTCGGCGGGAAGATCCGTTTTTTTTGCCATCTCTGCGTTTAAGGTACCCAACACATCCCAGGATTTGTTCAGCTTGCCAGGCAAGAGCCGCGCAATACCCAGATCCTCCGTCACCGAAGAAAGCTTGTTATCAACCTGATCCCAAAGGTAGGTATGGCAGCCCATATAGGTACTCTCGGCTCCTGTTTTACCGGTAAGGCGGAAACCCCAATACTGGGGATAGGACAGAATGGAAACCACGTCTTTGAACTTTTCGGCAAAGCGCTCCTGTGCAAAGAAGATACCCTTGGCGGGGTTGATCATCGCTTTAAAAGCGGGAGTACCGGTCAAAGACTGAAGCTCCGTTGCCGTTCCAAAACGCCCGTAGAACCGCCGGTGAAAATCCTCCCCCGGCTCATGGGTGTAGTACACGCAGGGGAGTGCGGGCTTGCCGTCCTTACCCAGACAGACAAAAGTAGCGCCATGGGTACTTATGGCGATAGCTTTAATGGGATACTTCTTTCCCGCCAGATAGAGCTTCTCCAGAAACCACTCTTCCATACCTTCGAGGTTATGACACGGAAGGCTGTCTTCGATAAGAGGTTCAAAGTTACGGTACTCTGCATCGAGATGACGGAGGCCGTCATCATAGACAGCCACCTTCTTGTTTGTCATCCCGATGTCAATAACCGCTATCGCCATTATTTGTACAGCGGGCCCAAAGCCGCACAGGCCCGATAATCGGCCCCTTCTTTATCCATGCCAAAGGCGTTCCAGTAATTGGGCCGGAATATTTTTTCTTCCGGCACATTGTGCATACAGACCGGGATGCGCAGGATGGCGCATAAGGCGATTAAGTCCGCGCCGATGTGACCGTAAGAGATGGCGCCGTGGTTGGCTCCCCAGTTGTTCATCACATCATAGGCGGTTTTGAAAGCACCTTTGCCGGTGACCCGGGGCGCAAACCAGGTACAGGGCCAGGTATAGTCGGTGCGTTTCCAGAGAATGTCCGACACATTGTCCGGCAGATTCACCGTCCAGCCCTCGGCGATTTGCAAAACCGGACCTACGCCTTTCACAAGGTTAAGCCGCGACATGGTAACGGGCATTTCAGCACGGGTGATAAAGCGGGAGGAGAAACCGCCGCCCCGGAAATAGCCGAAGTCCGCCGGGTTCCACGTGGTCGCCTCGAGACAGGCTTTCTGATCCGCTTCGCTTACTTCCCAGAAGGGCTTCATCACACCCTTGCCGTCCGCGCCTTTCATCTCGCCGGAGGCATCGATACAGGCCGCACCGGAGTTGATAAGGTGAATAAAGCCGCCGGATTCTTTTGCTGCCCCGGTAAGATCGTAGCCCGTGGCCCGCTTTATCGCATCGGGGCTCCAGTAGGTGCGCACATCGGCGAAGATCTGGGCCGTGCCGGTGAGCAGTTTGCCAAAGAGCATCCCCACGCCGTTGAGGGTGTCGTTTTCGGTGGCCAGTATGTAAGGCTCCCGTGCCCCTTCCCAGTCAAAGGATGAACACATGAGGGATTCGGGAAAGTCGGCATTGGGATAGAAGTCCGTCCACTGGCGCTGGCCCTGAAAACCGCCCGCTATGGCGTTATGCCCCAGCCGTTCCTCCTCGCATCCCGCGGGAAGATTCGGATTGCCGTTAAACATATCCTTGATAATGCACATCATCTTGACCACGAACTCCCAGGCCTTATCCTGTTCCGCCCGGGAACGCTGCAATTCCGGCGGATTCTTGTCGAACCCTTCCTTACAGTATTTTTTCGTCCACGCAAGAGCTTTTTGATATTCCTTCTCGTCGTAGATGCCCTTTTCCATGCGGCGAATGATTTCAACTTCGTCAACACTTTCGACTCTCATTCCCAGGTATTCCTCAAAAAATTCAGGGTTGATGATGGAGCCGGCGATGCCCATGCAGATGGAGCCAATTTGCAGATAACTCTTTCCCCGCATCGCAGCAGCCGCCAGGGCCGCCCGTCCGAAGCGGAGGAGTTTTTCCTGCACGTCCGCCGGAATTTCTGTATCTTCGGCATTCTGCACATCGTGCCCGTAGATGCCGAAGGCGGGGAGCCCCTTCTGGGCGTGGCCGGCCAGCACAGATGCCAGATACACCGCCCCGGGCCGCTCGGTACCGTTAAAACCCCATACGCCTTTAATGGTCTCCCTGTCCATATCCATGGTCTCGGAGCCGTAGCACCAGCAGGGGGTCACCGTCAGGGTGATGTCCACCCCTTCCCGCCGGAATTTATCCGCACAGGCCGCAGTTTCCGCCACCCGCCCGATGGTTGTATCGGCGATTACCACCTGTACCGGCTCGCCTGAGGAATAGCGGAGCTGCTTCTCAAAAAGCGCCTTGGCCGCCTTGGCCATATTCATGGTCTGCGCCTCCAGCGACTCCCTCACCTTGAGGGGGCCCTGACGCCCGTCAATTGTCGGCCTTATCCCGATTTTCGGATATGCGCCTCTAAAACGATTTACTGCCATATTCTCCTCCTATTGGAATTACACCTTTTTTCAGGATAATATTGCCGTATTTAACCGTTTCCCCGGTCATAACTACGGCGAAGGCCTTTTTTGTCCGCTCGTAAAAGGCAAAACGCTCGATCCGTTCAATAGACGGGGTTTCCGGCCAATAACGGTCAACCACCGCCCGGAAGGATCTTTCCACTTCAGGATCCAATTCATCACCGGCAGCGGCGGCCATCATGACAAGGGGATGGGGAACATAGGAATCCAGGTTCATCAGGGCCAAAATTCCCTTCAAAAGAGCAGGAATTCTGATACCATCCGCCCGGATTACCCGGGAATTACAGGAATCTCCGGGGAAAAAGGCGTCAGCCAGCACAATTTCATCCCCATGCCCCATGCGGAACAGGGTATCAAGCAATTCCGGACTTATAACCGGATCAATGCCAATCAGCATTTTTTTGCCTCCCGATCCTTATATAATCATATTGGATTCAAGGCTTGTCAAGAAAAAAATGTAATCGATTGCATTTTTTACCGCAGTGGTGAGGGCAAAAAAAAACCGGCCCGAACCGGACCGGTTTTTCTATCCCTCAGGTTATTCAATAACCTTTTTTGCGGGCTTTCTGCCGGGCTTTACCCCCGCCTTCGCGGCAGGCCTGCCAACCTTGGCGGCGGGCTTTCTGCCGGGTTTCTTGGCCGGCTTATCAGTTTTTTTCGATTCTGTTACCAGTTTCTTTTCCGCCGCGACAATCAGCTTGTCCAGAGCGGTCCTCTTGTCATAGAGTTTAGTTAGCGTAGAAATCAATTGATCGGTTCTTGCCATATTTTATCTCCTTAGTAACTTTATCGGCAATTCGGGCATTTTCTTAATCTATTTCTTGACTTTTTGACCTTAGAGGGCTATAATACCAATATGAACCTAAAAACTGTTTTAACGAAAGACACGATAACCCTTCACCTCAAGGGAAAAACGAAGGAAGAAATCATCAACGAGCTGCTGGATATACTGGCGGCGGCGGAAAAAATACAGGACCGGGCGGCGGCTTTCAACGCCATTATGGACCGGGAGACAAAAATGTCCACCGGCATGAAACACGGCATCGCCATTCCCCACGGCAAAAGCACCACTATCCGGGACCTGGTTGCCTGTATCGGCATATCCGATAATCCGGTGGATTTTGACTCCCTGGATCATGAACCTTGCCGCATCTTCATTATGACCCTTTCCCCGGTGGAAAAAACCGGGCCCCATCTCCAGTTTTTGGCGGAAATCAGCCTCCTTTTCAAGAGTTCCGAAAAAAGGCAGGAGATCCTCCACGCCTCCACGCCCGAGGCTGTTCTCCAGATCCTCGCCGAATAAATCCCTTAGCACGAATAAAAAAGGCGCTTCGGAAACCGAAGCGCCTTTTTTTTCTTGTTGAAACAACCCTTATCTGATTTTACTCAGGGCATCCCTGGCCAGGGTATCCACGGTACTGCCCCAGTTGGAGCTTGCCACGTTTACCAGGAAAGGTCTGCTGGAGCTGTTGGCGATGGTCCCCAGGGCGGGTATAATTTCCCGGGCCATAACCTCGTTTTCCTGCTTGTTAACAGCGGAACCGGCTTTTTGCTGGGAGTTAAGATCCGCCAAAAACTGGTTAAGCAGCTGCGCCGCCTGATCGGTCTTCAGCGTCTTGAGGGTTCCGATGGAAAGAAGCCTTTCCGACCGGTCCAGGCCCTGGGATGCATAGGACTTTTGCAGCTGCGGATAAACCGACGAATCGCTGGTACCGTATTTGGCAATCATCTGCATGGATTCTTTCCGCAGAGTCGCCACTGTTGCCCGTTCATTGTTATTACGGGGATTAGTTGTCCAGCCCCAGGTAATACCGGCCACGGCGATTTCTGACTTTTTTGGATTGGCAATGTCGGATGATTTTTCAACATTCCGTAAAGCTCCCAGCTTTTGTGCGGGGGTATAACCCTGCCCTCTGATGATATTCATCATCTGATCCGAGGGATCTTTAAGAATAAAAGAACAGCTTTGGGCGGCCTGGCCTTTTATCCGGTCCGAGTACCAGCCCACGGAGGCAAAGAACACCGGCAGATAACCGGAGGGATCCCCATATTTTTCCAACGAAAGGATGGCGCCATAGGCGGTCCGTTCCGCCCCCACCGGATCACCCCTCACCGGACGGGCATTGAGATCTTCCAAAACCTTGATCACCTTGGGAAGATGTTCGGGGGACCGCATCTTTCCCAATGCCATAAAAGCTTCCGCCTTTACCAAAGGATTTTCGGAACCGCCTTCGGTAGGGTTGGCGATCCGCCAGATATCTGCGGCAGAACTCACCTGTTTTTCACTGCCCAGAGATTCGGCGAGGATGAGAGCCAAAGAATCGGCGTCTTCCACTTCGGCTGACCTGTTCCTTTGCTTGATGGCAGGATACTGCCGGACTAGTTTGGACAGGGCAGATTGATAAAAACTTCCGGCCCCGGGGATCTTCATCTCCATTACGCTCTGTAATATGCCGAGCTGGTCCGCAGGGGATTCGGCCGCATTATACAGATAAGTAAAGATTTCCAGCTCCTCGGAGGCAAAGCCCAGCGCGGAGGCAAAAACAACCAGCAAAACTGCTACGACTATCCTCTTTTTCATGTTTTTCTTCTCCTTTTCCGACTCTACTTGGCCTTAGTCCGTGAATTTGACTGTCCGTAATTGTACTCAAACTCCAGAATCTGTTTAGAATCGCCTTCTATATTCTCGATGGTCTTCTTGATCAGTTCCCCCTGAGCGCCGTATTCACTCACGGTCCTCAACTGGATCTGTCCGTTCGGCGAAAGCTGTTCATTTTTGACTTCCTTCCCGTTCTGCCATTCGGCCTGAATGATCCGGGTTGGCCGGTCGCTGGCATTGTACACGGTTTGCTTTATCAAATTACCGGCGGCATCGTATTCGTTCCTGGCGGAGCTGATCTTTCTTCCCGCGCTATCCCTGGTTTCCGACTGGATCACCCTGCCGTCCCTGTAGGTGTAAATCGTTTCGGTGAGTTTAGCCCCGGAGGCATTATTGATAACCCGGGTAAGCATATTCCCCTCGCCATCATAGGTATAATCAAAGGATGATACGATTTTGCCCTTCCGGTCAACGAAGGTTTCCTTGATCAGATTCGGTGTTCCTTCCCGGTAGTTGTAAACTATCCGGCTTTTACGACGGTTACTGTCGTCCAGGGTCGTTTTATCGCTCAACTCACCCTTGGTTCCACCTTCGCGGTTTTCTTCGTAATAAGTATATTTGATTTCTTCTACAAGAATGCCTGAAGCGGAATTCCGTTCCTGCCTGTCCAACTGGGTTTTAATTACCTCGTTCCAAAAGGACTCAGTATACTCATCAACGGAACCGTCGGGGAACTTGACCACCGCCCTTTGCTCGATTGGATCACCCAACACGGGGGCGACGTGTCCGGTTCTGGGGGGCAGCGCGTGGCCGCTGTCCCGCGGCACATCCACTCCCGGCGACGAACCGCAGGACGCGAAAATCACTGTAAAAGCTACCAAAACAAAAAATAATTTCATTGCGGTACTCCTTAGTTTTTCATAATATAATCATCAAAGGGTTTTTTCAACCATCTGATCCAAATATAATAACAAATAAAGCCCAAAGGAGCGTTATAATGGTAATTATAGAACAAAATTTAAAAGAATTCCAGCCTATACAGGGTAATCCGGAAGAATATTTCCGGGAGCTGAAGGCCCGGGGCGAAGACAGCTTCCGGCTTCCCCTCACCTGGGAGGCGCTGGAAGGCCGGGAACCGGGGCTTTATAACGAAGAATACATGGCAATTTTGCGAAAATTCCTTCTGGAAGCGGAAAAACAGGGTATCTCCGTGATGATGGCCCCGGATCAGGACCATTGGTGCCGCTGGACCGGGGGAAATGGCGCCCCGGCATGGACGCTGGAGCTTGCCGGCATGGATATTGACCGGCTTAACATCGCCGTGGCGGAACAAAAGTACGCTGCGGCAACCCTTTTCAGCCTTTTTTTCGGGGGAAATACCTACGCGCCAGGGCTGAAAGCCGGGGAAGACAGCATACAGGACCGGCTTCAGGAGGGGTACATCGCCGCCATGCGCCACTGTTTCAGGCGGCTTAAAAACTGCCGGGCGCTGAAGGGCTGGGGTATTATGGGGGGGGCCAAACCCCATTTTATCGGTTATTCGGCTCCAGGAGCCTATTTGGCTCCAGCATACAGGCCCGGCGCCGCAAAAGTTTCCATCTTCAAACCGGGGTATACCGATCCCTGGAAGGGCTGCCAGCCGGATCATTTTGCCCTTTTTCAGGGCCGAAAAGCCGACTTTGACAAGGATTTTTTCCAGCCCTTTGCGGAAAAGTACATGGCAAGGATGCGGGAAGTCAACGAGGGCATTGAGTTCTTTTAACGATAAAAAGAGTGCCTGGCACCATAGGCGTTCACTCCTTTTTTATACTATATTTAGAACATGACTATAGAACAAACTGTTGAAATACCCGCCAGTCACCGGCTGATGATTGATGTGCCCCGCGATATACCAACGGGGAGGACTATACTCGCCTTTACCCCGGCTCCGGTTGGGGAGGATATAGGCATGGACGGAGAGTGCCACATGGATCACACGCCCAACGCCGAAACCGCCGCAGCTATTCGGGAAGGCAGGGCAATGATGCGCGGGGAAATTCCCTCTCCGACCTTTCATTCCCTTGAGGAATTGCTGGCGGATCTGCGGAGTTAGACCGTGCTTGCAGTCAAACGCACTACACGTTTCAAACAAGAATTTGCCTTGGCGGAAAAACGGGGCAGGAATATGAGTAAAATCCTTAATGTAATGGGCTTGCTCATTAACGAACAACCGCTGCCTCCCCGCTGCCAAAACCACCCCCTACACGGCGAATGGGAAGGGAGCTTTGACTGCCATGTTCAGGGCGATTGGGTGTTAATTTATGAAATCGACCCCGCTGCAAAAACCGTTACCTTTCATCGTACCGGAACCCACTCCGATCTGTTTTAATGGACAATCACAAAAAAACCGCCCCCCAAGCGGGGGGCGGTAATTCGGTGCCAAGCACTCTTTAGCTTACTCTAAAACCTTGAACCACGCGCGGTCAGAACCGCCGGACGATGAATGGTCTTTCTGGTAGCCTATGTCAATAAAATGGCGGCCTGCCGTTGGTACCGGTATGGCTATTGTTACCGTGGCCTCGCCGGATATTACGCTGCCGGGATAAGTGCCGATGCCGGTTTCAGTGATGTCGTCCACAGCGGCAGAAGCATTGTCCAGCGTGCTGATAAAGGCAAAGTCAAAACTCTTTTCCGAAGACACTTCAAGTTGTATCAATATGAGCGCATTGCCTGCGGTAGTGGTAAAGCTGACCCGCGCTTTTTTTGTGGTGCCGTTGTATGCCGGTACAGGCGACTGATACCTCCCGCCGCTTTGCAGAGTCCATGTGCCGCTATAGCTGATATTACTTATCCCGCTGCTGTGGCCCGTAAACACCGCCTGCACGGTGGTGTGGGCCGTCACGTCAAGTTCCAGCGGGTTACTGGTGTCGACGGATTTAACCCCGTTCACCAGCCAGTGATCAAACGAGCTGTTTGCCGAGGGAGTCGCCGTAATGGAGACATTGCCGCTAAATAGGCCGTCTGCGCTGGACGGCGATGCGGCCACGCTGCCCCAATCGCTGTTATTCACCGACAGTCCCAGGTAATGCCCGCTCCCGCTTGCCGATGCCTGTACTGCCCCTGCGGCCGCACCGGCAGTGACGGCGTTGCCGTAGAAGTCTACTGCGGGGTAGCCCGAAGGCAGGGTGGTAAGTACATTCGCCGCGCCGCTGCCGGAAAGAAGCCTGAACGTCAACGGTGATACGGGCATGGCGCTTATGGTCTTGTCCCCGGCACCCGCAGTCCACCCGCTCTGGTCGTTACTGGCTCCAAGGGCGGCATCCACCACATTGTAGCCGCCGGAAGTAACGGAACTGTAACTATTACGCACCACGGGATAATTGGCGGCGGTGTTCCCATAGAATAAATTTCCCGTCAAGGTAACAGTTCCAGTATTAAAAATAACCCCGCCCCCCACGTCGGGGGCTAATGCGCTGTTCCCGTAAAAAGTGCAGCCCTTGACGGTAAGGGTTCCACCGTAGTTGTAAATGGCGCCGCCGCCGTAGTCTGCCTGGTTGCCGCTGAATATGCACGATTCTAGGTTCAGTGCCGCCCTGTCGTTAACGTAGATCGCCGCGCCATCCTCTCCTGTCAGCCCATCCTTAAAATGTACCCGGCTGATGTTCACCGTTTTGCCGATGCTGGAGATACCCAGCATAGATTCATCACCAGACCAGGAAGCGCCCGGGGTAATGGTAACGCCGTTCCCCTCTATGGTTATGCTTTTGGTTATAATGGGCAATGGGCTGTTCAACGCTATGACGCTCGTTCCCGGCTGTACCAGTCCTTCACTGAACCGGATTGTATTCCCGTCCTCTGCGTTGGCCAGGGCGTAGCGCAGGGTTACAGTAGAGGCGCTGCCGTTCGTATCGCCCAGATTGGTTACCCTTACCACGCGGCTGAACACCGCCTGTACCGTGGTGTGGACCGTCATGGTAAAGGTCCGCGGGTTGCTGGTGTCGACGGATTTAACCCCGTCCACGTCCACCAGCCAGTACACAAACGAGCTGTTTGCCGAGGGATCCGCCGTAATGGTAACACTGCCGCTCACCAACCCGTCTTCGTCGGGCGGCGGCGATGCAGTTACGCTGCCTGAAGCGCTGCTGTTTACCGATAAATCCAGAACATAGCCGCTTCCGCTTGCCGCTTCCTGCACCGCCCCGGCCGCCGCGCCGTTAGTGATGTCATTACCGTAGAAGTCTACCGTGGGATAATCTTCCGGCAAAGTGGTAATTACATTCGTCGCCCCGCTCAAGGAAAGCAGCCTGAACGTCAACGGCGATACGGGCAGGACGTTTATGTTTTTGTCCCCGGTACCCGCAGTCCACCCGCTCTCGTTGTCATTGGTTCCAAGGGCGGCATCCACCACATTGTAGACGCCGGAAGTAACGAAATCGTCAATATTACCCACCACGGGATAACCATAACCGTCGGTGTTCCCGTAGAATAAATTTCCCGTCAGGGCAGCAGTTCCATAGTAGTTTAAAATAGCCCCGCCCCCCGTTGATGTGCTGTTCCCGTAAAAGGTACAGCCCTTGACGGTGAGACTTCCCTCGAAGTTGAAAATGGCGCCGCCGCCGCCTTCGGTAGTGTTTGTTTGGTTGCCGCTGAATATGCAGGATTCAAGGTTCACTGCCGTCCCGTCGCCCATCAAACAGATCGCCGCCCCTGCCTCTACTGTCAGCCCATCCTTAAAATGTACCCGGCTGATATTCACCGTTATGCTGTCGCCGACGCCGCCGACGCCGACGTACAGCATAGAGTCACGACCAGTCCAGGAAGCGCCCGGGGTAATGGTAACGCCGTTCCCCTCTATGGTTATGCTTTTGGTTATATAGGGCAATAGGCTGTTCAACGCTATGACGCTTGTTCCCGGCTGTACCAGTCCCGCACTGAACCGGATTATATCCCCGTCCTCTGCGTTGGTCAGGGCGTAGCGCAGGGTTACATTAGAGGCGCTGCCGTTCGTATCGCCCAAATTGTTTACCCTTACCACGCGGCTGAACACCGCCTGTACCGTGGTGTGGGCCATCACGTTAAGTTCCAGCGGGTTACTGGTGTCGCCGGACTTAACCCCGTCCACCAGCCAGTACACAAACGAGCTGTTTGCCGAGGGATCCGCCGTAATGGTAACACTGCCGCTCACCAGCCCGTCTTCGTCGGGCTGCGGCGATGCAGTTACGCTGCCTGAAGCGCTGCTGTTTACCGACAGATCAAGGTAATGCCCGCTTACCGATGCCTGTACTGCCCCTGCGGCTGCACCGGCAGTGACGGCGTTACCGTAGAAGTCTACCGTGGGGTAGTCTTCCGGCAAAGTAGTAATTACATTCTCCGCACCGCTGCCGGAAATAACCCTGAACGTCAACGGTGATACGGGCATGGCGCTTATGGTCGTGTCCCCGGTACCCGCAGTCCACCCGCTCTGGGCCGTGCCGGTTCCAAAGGCAACATTCGCCGCATTGTAGCCGTAGGATGTTGCATCATACACCACGGGATAACTGCCGGCGGTGTTCCCGTAGAATAAATTCCCCGTCAGGGTAACGGTTCCACCGGCGTTATAAATAGCCCCGCCATCGCCTGATGCGCTGTTCCCGTAAAAGGTACAGCCCTTGACGGTGAGGGTTCCATCGTAGTTGTAAATGGCACCGCCGCGCTCTGCCTGGTTGCCGCTGAATATGCAGGATTCAAGGTTTAAGATCGTGTTGCCAGCGGAGATCGCTGCCCCGTTTTCCCATGTTTTCCGTCCGTCCTTAAAATGCACCCGGCTGATGTTCACCATTATATCGCTGCCGGTGTACAGCATAGAGTTATTACCAATCCAGGAAGCGCTCGGGGTAATGGTTACGCCGTTCCCCTGAATGGTAAGGTCCTCGATAATCTGCAAAGTGTAGTTAAGTCTGATGGTCCCCACTTTGCTATCTATAACAATCGTGCTGTACGGCGCCGCGTTGTCAATGGCGTGGCGCAGGCTGCCCGGGCCGGAATCGGCGCCGCTGCTTACCAGGATTGAGGAAACGGTAAAGTATTCAGCGGTAAAAGTCCATTCCAGCGGAGTGTTCAGGGTATTATAGATATGAACCACATCGCTTTTCCCGCTGGTAATACCGCCCTTCGCCAATACTGCCTGTGCCAGATAATAGCCCGCAGTTATACCGGTCTCTGTGCCGGTACGGCTCAGCGGATCCGTTTCCCCTTCGACGGAACCGGTTAAGAGGTCAATGGGGCTGTCACCGGCCAGCAGGGTCAGGGTAAAGGATTCCACCGTTACCCCTGCCGGGTAGGTCAGGGTATAACTCAAGGTCCCGGCCCCTTCGCCCGTTACCGCATGGAGGGTAACGGAAATCGTCCCCGCATCCTGCCCGCTGGTTATGGCAAAGGCCTCGCTGGTTCCCTCCGCTGCCAGGGTGTCGGCCTCCGTGCCGGCATAGGCTTTAACCGTTACGGTCCAGCTCCCCGGGTCAAGCTCAAACCTGTTCTCTACAGGGGGTTTCTGTACCGGTGCTGCCCCGTCAGAAGAAAACCAGTATTCATAGTGGTTGAACGCCGTCGTCGGCATGGCGGTTCGGGCCAAGCCGGTATTAATACGGACTATGCCCTTTCCTTCGGGAACGCCATTCCCCGATTCCCTCGGGGGCGGCATAAGGGGATTCGTACAGGCAAACAGAAATAGCGCGCCAAAGGCCGCTGCAAGTAAACTTGCCGTCAATAAACGTATGGTTCTTTTCATGCTTCGCTCCTTAATTAGTTACCGTAAAGTTAAGATCCGTTGAATACGGGATTCCGCCCTTAAACACCCGCAGCCCCAGGTTATAGGTTCCTTCCGGATAATCGACCGCCTTAAAGGTGATAGACTGGCCCCCTGCAATATCCGCGCCGTTAAGCGACCACTGTATGCCCGTAAGCCCCGCCGCCACGGTAACGGTCAGGGTGTCTCCGGCGGTTCGGAAAATGGTCGTGCTCCCCCCGCTGGTTATAAGGTTTCCGTCCTCACTGACAAAGGCGTCAATGGTTATACCCGCCGATCCGGGAAGAGAATTCACCGTAAAGCTCACGTCAAAGGTCTTTGCCGTAATGCCGCTTCCGCCGCTCACCGTTACTGTGGCGGTGTAGGTTGCCGCCGCCAGTCCCGCTTTGGGAACCACTGTAAAGCTGATGTTGCCGTCAACCGCTATGCTGCTTACCGAGGTTGAGGAAAGGGTAAAGGAACCGCTGTTATCGCCTGACAGGGCAATGGTCAAATCGCCGGT